>CAZNRJ010000476.1:0-2980 GCA_964574945.1 uncultured Ohtaekwangia sp.
GCGCCCGAACGATCCATATCGATCCGCGTCACCTTGTGGCCGCGTTCTTCCAGCAACCAATAGGAGAGGTCTAAATATTTTTTATCACGCGTGGTGTTGTAGAGCTTTACAAGCGCAAGTTCCAACTCCTGGTGGCCGGTTACCCAATGTTTTTTTCCAGGGCCAAACAACGAATCGAAATGATCGGCAAACCTGATGGCCACATCTAATAATTTTCTTTTACCCGTTACCTGCTTCAATAAGATGTCCACCGTTGTAATCCTCATGCATGCTCATATCGCTCCAGCGCTCATCCATTCTTCCTAAGGAATAGTAGGTATTGATATACCCATCGGGTAACTGCGCAGCCGCGATTTTATCAATCCATTCATCTGCTTTTTTCTCAAGATCGGGATTGGGGTGATTCTTTAACGAATAAGCAATCGCTTCTAAGGCTTTGAATACATCCGAGTCATCATAAAAAATACCTTCATGCTTTTCGTTTTTACCACGGGCTACTTTCTCAAAGTTTCTGATGCGCGGAGTTTTAACTTCCGTTTGATAGACACACGCCTGCAGGGTAGTGGTAGCAACTTTATCAAGCGTGGGTTTCCAAAATGAATCGGTAATGTTAACCTGCGAAAAGTTGACAGGCTCGAATTGACGTTTGGGTGTTTGTGAAAAAAGTGGTGTGTTGATAATCCCCGCAAGGATGAAAAGAATAAGTTTAATCTTCATGATGAAAGTTGGAATTTGATTGAACCAAGATAGTTAAATTTTTTAAGTTGTCCGCAACTTAGTGTTACGTGGTGTCTTAGTGACTTTGTGGTATAATGAATTACCACTAAGGCACCAAGTCACAAAGTTTCACTAAGAGATAGACAGTATGAGCGAATATTTAAAACTCACCCGATTTTAACCACCTTGAAGAAAAGAGAAAGATGAGTTTCAGTCACAGTAAAGTTTGTTGGTCAGCGACCAACAAGGACTAAGGGAGTCACTTATCCAGCTTTTTTTTATATTCGTTCTATGGAATACTTCATACCCAGAAACGCACCTCTACTCATTCAAATCTATGCCTGAAACAATATCTTATATTATTGGAACTGTAATTGTTTTTGCACTCCTGATTATTGGATCATATTTATTTTTTTTTCTATTTCTTACCATTGACTAAAGATGTTGAAGATATTTTAGATCGGAGAAAAATGGATGAATCTGAGTTATATAGTTTTAATGAGACCTATAAGAAATTACAAGTTTTTTTAATTGTGGGGCTTTTATCATTTGGCATTGTCTACGTTTATATAACGTTAAAAATTATGAATTTCTTCTTGGAGATTTATAAAACCTACTGACTATAAAAAAATTGATAGCGTAATGCTTTCTAAGAAAGAGAATCAAAACGAAAACTAAGAAAGCCTAAATATAATCCCACCTCAGCTATCGGGAGACCCTTGATTCTGAGTCAAGTGCCTTAATTGGGTGATCGATAAATTAATGGTTCATGGTTTATTTCCATTAATCAAAAGTTACTTTTTAGTTTGATTATCATTTCCGGGTAAGTTTTAAGGTTTCTAATATACCTACTGCTTTTCATTCTCTTAATGTGCTTTTCAATACTTCGGGCTTGTTCAATTGAAGGACATTCAATAATTAAAAATTCCTCCCAGTCCTTAGTTACGGATGTAAATTTATTTTTGCCGAAAGCTTCTGAAGTATGCTCAGATAATCTTTTTTGAAATGAAAGAGTGCTGCCTACGTAGAATTTATTGATCTTTTTACTGAAGAGTATGTAGCAGCAAATCAACTTGATATCGGAAAAAAAGTGGGCCCAGCTGGGCTATGGGCCCCTTATTTTTTTTCAGGCTCTAACCTCCCGATGGCTATCGGGAGAGCTATGGGCCCCTTAATTTTTTTTCAGGCTCTAACCTCCCGATGGCTATCGGGAGAGCTATGGGCCCTCTTTCAGATAACCAGCTATATTTGCAGCCAGTTATTAATTGGGAGTGCAATTTTACATCTTTGAACGTTAATACACAACCGTTTGGCGCCTGCAGGAATTAAAAACATTATTTTCGATTTAGGAGGGGTAATTATCAATCTTGCCGTTGAAAAAACCCATCAGGCGTTTGCCACGCTCAGTGGCCTGCCGTTGGAAGAAATAAAAAGCAGGGTTCATCACGGAGCTTACTTTCATGAGTACGAAAAGGGCCTGATTACCGATGCGGAATTTCGTAATCACTTGCGCGAGTCGCTCAGCTTAAAGGTCGCAGATTCAGAATTAGATACAGCCTGGAACGCCATGCTGCTCGACATACCCATCGAGCGCATTCAATTGCTTGAACGGTTGAAGAAAACCTATTCCATCTATTTGTTAAGCAACACCAACAATATTCACTTACAGTGTTTTAGCAACATTGTGTATCAACTTACAGGCAAAGCACAAATGGATCATTATTTTCACCAGGCTTACTATTCACACCTCTTAAAGTTAAGCAAGCCTGATGCAGCTATTTATGAGCATGTGCTTGCGCAGAACAATTTACAAGCTGCTGAGACTATTTTTTTAGATGATAATAAAGATAACCTCGTTGGGGCAAACAAGGTTGGCATTCAAACGTTTCATGTTCAACACCCCGATCAGATTTTTTCACTGTTTCCATGAATCCAAAAATTAAGACCGCACTCATCCATTCGTCCTTGTTTATCGTAACTTTTATTACGACCACGTTGGCAGGTGCAGAGTGGACGCACGGCAAATCAATTTTAGTAAGTGGCTACACATGGAATGATTTTTATTCCGGACTTCCTTACTCCATTTGTTTTCTTTCCATTCTTACAGCGCATGAGTTTGGCCATTACTTCACCGCAATCTATAACAGGGTTCGCACTTCCTTGCCTTACTATATTCCCTTGCCGCCAATACCCTTAATGCTTGGAACATTGGGTGCGCTTATCCGGTTGAAGCAACGGGTAAGTTCCACGCGCGAAAATTTTG
>CAZNRJ010000477.1:0-2979 GCA_964574945.1 uncultured Ohtaekwangia sp.
CTATAATAATATCAGCCTTTCAGGCTTAAATAATTTAGATGCGTTTGCCCTGCAGAAATGAATTACCGATCCAAAGCTTTAATTTGATTTTTATACTTCGAGGGGAGGATGAGTTCTCTCAGTATCCAATCTGCTTTCACTATTTTAAATACTTTGTAAAGAGCAATCAAGGGAAGCATTAGGGAGATTTTACGAAAGTTTAATAGCTTATTTACATGCGGTGGGGTAACAAGTGCTTGTGCTTCCAATAAGATCTTGTATCGAAAAGACCCCAAATGTTTGCTGTATTGATTAAATAAATCATCGGTGTAATTGTTGTGATGAAGGTCCTTCACTAAGTGATCTTGTCGCATTGTCATCCATTCTTCAAATGTATTGGGCAAGCCTGTTAATTTCATTCTCAGGCCAAGATTGTTGAATACCCGGAACACTTCGGACTTTTCATCCATGCTCATCTTACGTTCCAACACTTCAAATGAACGGATGGAATAATCGATGAGCATAAAAAGTACATCGCGATACGCCCAGTCTGGAATAGCAGCACCGCGCTTTGTTTCTACCGTTGTATGAATGGCAGTCATGGAATCAATAGCACGAATGGCAGCTTGCTTCTCAGAAAAGACAATGGCCTGGGCATAAGAAACCGTTGAGAATAGGCGACCGATTGGATCGACCGGAAGCCGGCCCGTAAAGTATAACCAGTCAACGGCTTTGTTCAATGCAAACTCTGCGGAAGCGCCTGCAAAGATGAAAAGAATGGTATCGCTCTTACCCCAAATCTGCCGCACCACCGAATCCTTCGCTACAAAATATTCTGTCATACAATATCTTTTCGAAGCAGATATTTCTCCACACCCAGTACGATTGATACACCGATCACATACGCAAGCAGATCAATCCACGCAAAGGAGGTTCCCATCACCGTTCTGGCAAGTTGTGAATTCTCCAACCCCAGTATTTCAACAATCCTGATGTATTGAAGGATTTCTATTGTGAACGAAAAGACAAGAACACTTAGCGCCAATGGTATAATGGGTACTTGTAGAAAAGATCTTACAAAGCAATAGATCAGAATGACTACAAGCACATCACCCACATAGGGCCGCACAAAATTGTCCTGTACAAAAAGTGCAATCAGCACCTCGATTATGAAAATCAACGTGGCAAAGGCGAAGTAGTTTTTATTGAAGGTTAACAATCTGACTTAATGTAGAAGTTAGCCTTCTGACTTTTCGAAGGACTGTGATTGCCTGAGTGCGACATACCGAAACAGTAAACCGGAGATGCCAAACAATGTAGCGAAGAAGCCATTTACAACAATGATCTCGGTAACGGAACTGCCAGGATACTGCTGCATGTTTGCAACCAGGGCAATGATAGCGATTAGCACTACAGCCAGTGCCATGCCATACATGGTGCGTTCCATTCCTTCCGGTGTAAAGCGCGATAAAATGGTACCTATAAATCCTGCTGCAATCACTCCAAGGTACATCAGGTTGCCCGGGTTAGGCCCTGAACCAATCAGCCCAACGGCAAGATTTGCCCAGATCATTAGAAATGTTGAGCCTAATCCAAGAATGATGGCCGCCTTGTACACGATGTTGGTAACATACCGTGTTATCAGCATGTAAGAAAGTCCGGTGCTGAAAATAAGAGCCCCCATAACAAGGAAGTCTGCCACGCTCCAGTTTACTTCCGTTGTAAATTGCATAGCCACCAAAGGCACTAACAATATGAGCGATGTTACCAACGTAACACTAAGAATGGACTGGGAAAATTTTTGTTGTTTTTCCATAACGATTTGAGTTTCTTTTTAGAGGACGTAAGATGTTTTTTGTTTCCGGGCACAAATATATAAAAGTACTTTGTAATTAAAAGTAGAAAGAGAAAATAGTTGAAATGGTACCTTCACAGGCTCAAAAAGGGGAGTTATATGGGTAGAATATTTATTACAGGATCAGCCGATGGGCTGGGACAGATGGCAGCAACATTACTGGTTAAGCAAGGTCACCAGGTTGTGCTCCATGCCCGAAACAAGGAGAGGGGAGACCATGCACTTACCAAAGTGCCCGGGGCAGGGAAGGTCTTAATCGCAGACCTTGCCAGTTTAGCAGAAACAAAAATGCTTGCGAACGATGTAAATGCATTGGGCGCCTTCGATGCGGTGATTCACAATGCCGGAATATACCGGGCTTCCAGCCGAACGATTTTTGCCGTGAACACGCTCGCACCTTACATTCTCACCTCTTTAATCCGGAAACCAAAGCGTCTTATTTACCTGAGTTCAGGAATGCATTTATCCGGTGATCCGGATCTAAGCCATTTTGATTTAAACACAAGCCAGATATCTTACCCTGATTCCAAACTGCATAATGTAATTTTATGCATGGCGGTTGCGCGCCACTGGCCAACGGTGTATGCGAATGCCGTAAACCCGGGTTGGGTACCAACCAAGATGGGAGGTAAAGGCGCGCCCGATGATCTCGACCAAGGCACTGAAACCCAGGCATGGCTGGCAGTCAGTAACGATGCTCAGGCAAAAGTAAGCGGCCGCTATTTTTTTCATAAGCGCGAGGCACGTCATCGGCCTGAAGCGGCTGACCACTTTGTACAAGATAAATTTCTTGCCTTATGCGAACAGGTCACGGGCATTTCGTTTCCGAAAAGCTAAACGTGATCATATTATAATGAGAGCGTTCGTACTGAAGTAGGGATTTTTAACAACTATAAACTCAGTCTTTACTTAGTCAGCAGGTAAGAAGTAAAATCCCGGCCATCAATTTTAGTATACTTAAAATCTTCATTGCCCCTGAAAGCAACACCCTCTATATGTAACGGAGACCTGAACTTAGTGTATTTAAAATTGGCAAGGCCGCGAAAGGTTGCGTTCTCAAAGGAAGTCTCGCGCGGAAATTCCGTGTACTTAAAATCAGCGCCCGCGTCAAACTTTACCTTGGCAAATAAGGGGCCGCTTGAAAA
>CAZNRJ010000478.1:0-748 GCA_964574945.1 uncultured Ohtaekwangia sp.
CACCAAGTTAGAATCTAATACTTAGCCTCATTGGATGGATTAAGGCTTGAGGAGTTGACAAAAAGCAATTGACAAATTTTCCTGAAACGAAGGAAATTATCGAATTGAGATTTTAAGAGTTGAATTCACCAGGTACAAGGAAGCAGGGCAGGCTCATTTTTTCAAGCTGTCATTGCCCGCCTGCGCGTAGCCACTATGCTACACGAAGCGTTTCGCGTAGTGAAGCTTTGGCAAAGGCAGGCGGGCGAGTGCTCACATGAATTCATTTGGTAACAAACAAACGAGACCCGTAATCTCGATGAAAAGTAATAACTAAAGCTGTTCAATAAGATTCCGGGTCGCGCCAGTTTTCGGATTCATAATTAGCCAGTCCTTAAAATCTACTCTCGAATATTAAAATTCATTAGCTTGCCCGGAAAGACAGGGAAAGTTTAGCATGTGAACTTCTTGTGGGTCAACTCTCAATCTCTACTACTTAAACCTGAGATTCCGGGTCGCGCCTGGTTTTCCTGTTATCATTAATTTAAATATCAGAACCACTCCTTATAAACCCAAACCTGGCAGCTTGCCCGGAAAGACCAGATTCAAAGGAAGCAGGGCAGGCTCATTTTTTCAAGTTGCCATTGCGGACGAGGATTCAACTTTTTTTATTTATACACCCTTTTTAATATCTGTCAATTAAAATTTTGACCATTTTTCATTAGTGTCCATTAAAAATATTCTTTGACATCTTGATTTACAAGGGTTT
>CAZNRJ010000478.1:758-2962 GCA_964574945.1 uncultured Ohtaekwangia sp.
CGAAAACTCATATCAGCCGTTTCAAAATTTTGTCATCACATAATTTGAAACATTAGTGTCCATTAAAAATATTAAAAACGTTCTTTGAAATCCTGATTTACAGGGGTTTAGGCTCTTAAAATGACGGTGACGACTTGAGTCATAGATTCGAAAGAAAATCGAATTTATGTACACAGGTAAATATGTGTTTTCGCAGATCATTGATGTAAAAACTTCCATTCCATGCTTTGTTCATATCACCGATGGTGCAACCCATGATGTTCATGGTCTGGATGTTCTAAAATACGAAACAGGCGGTTTTTACGTGCTGGATCGTGGATACGTGGATTTTGAAAGGCTGTTTAAGATCAATAAGATTTGTTGATAAGGAAACAGAAAAAAGATTCGTCTTCATTACCAATAATTTTGAGCTTGCTCCGCAAGATATCGCACCACTTTACAAGTATAGATGGAAGATCGAGCTTTTCTTCAAATGGATAAAGCAACATCTGAAAGTAAAATCCTTTTGGGGCGTTTCGCCAAACGCAGTGAAAATTCAAATCTACACGGCCATCATCACCTACTGTTTAGTGGTGATCGTAAAAAGCAAGCTCAAATCGGCTCGTTCAAATTACGAGATACTACAAATCTTAAGCGTTGCCTTGCTCGACAAAACCCCTTTAAAGGAACTCTTACCAAACCTTTTTTTATCAAGATGTCAAAGAACAAAACTATATTCAACTAAATTTTGATCTATTTTATTTTAACTGGACACTAATGACCATTTTTTAGAATACACCGTGGTGAAAAATGGATTTTTTACGCTATTTCAAACGAAGGTTGTTGGGCAGACAGGATTCTTTGCAGAATCATATTCCCTTTTTATTCATTTAGAAAGTATTTCCTGTTAAGGAATTATCAATTAACTTTCCACTTTATTTTAAATCTAAACCTTTAAACTATGAGGAAATTTTTACTTCTCTGTACGTTCGTTTTTGTACTTGGCAGTGCCTGGGCGCAAGATCGGATTGTAACAGGTAAGGTTACATCTGCAGAAGATGGCAGCGCCTTACCTGGTGTGAATGTGCTTGTGAAAGGCACTACGAATGGAACCGGTACCGATGCGAACGGAAATTATTCGGTTTCAGTACCTCCATCAGCTATTCTTGTTTTTTCATTCATTGGTCTGGAGACCATTGAAGTGAATGTTGGAGAAAGAACAGTTGTAGATGTTGCAATTAAAAGTGACGTTCAACAACTTAGCGAAGTTGTTGTTACTGCATTGGGAATTTCACGCGATAAAAGTTCGTTGGGTTATGCAACTCAGCAAGTGAGCGGTGAAAACATCCGTGTTGCGCGTGAAACAAACGTCAACACCGCACTGGCAGGAAAAATTGCAGGTGTTCAAATCATCTCTGGATCGGGCGCTAAATTTGGTGCTCCGGCAATTCGTATTCGAGGTATCCGTGGGTTATCGGGTAGTAATCCTCTTTATGTGTTGGATGGGATTGTTGTTAGCGATCCAGCATCTATCAACATGGATAACATTCAGGATATCAATGTGCTGAAAGGAGCTAATGCCGCGGCATTGTATGGCTCACGTGCGCGTGAAGGTGTGGTGGTGTTAACATCAAAAAAAGGTGGTAAGGGAGATCAGGTAAACATTGATTTTAACCAGACAACAACCTTCGAAAAAGTGTATGTTCTTCCAGAATACCAGAATGAGTACGGTGGTGGTTATTCACAGGATTTTCCTACGTTTAACTACAATCCGGCAGTTCATGATGCGGCACTTGCCGGGTTGAATGGCATGCCAATGACTGAGTTCTATGCTGATGAAAGTTGGGGCCCAAAGTTGGATGGCAGACAGGTAGCTCAGTGGGATTCTTTTACGAAAGGAACGGATAATTTTGGAAAGGCTTATCCATGGTCTCCACAGCCAAATAACATCCGTGATTATTTTAGAACGGGAGTTGCCAATGTAACCAGTATTAATCTTGGAAAGAGTGGCGAAAAGTATGCGTTGAACACAACTATTACAAAGTCCTCGCGCACAGGTGTGATGGAGAACACCAGCCAGGACAAATTATTCTTTAACTTAAACTTCGCTGCCAATCTTTCTAAAAAGCTAACAATAAGCGCTATTGCTAACTACAATAAGACCAACACATTCGGTAATCTTTTCGAAGGCTATAACAGTATTGGGTCCAATGTTAACCAGTGGT
>CAZNRJ010000479.1:0-2942 GCA_964574945.1 uncultured Ohtaekwangia sp.
GATAATATCACTTGCAAAATTTACCGGGGTAGAACGAATCTCGCGCTCGCTGTGCGATACAATTTTCTGATTGTGATACCGGGTGTCGATGGTAGGCTTAAAGATTTCAACTTTTTGTTTGGCGATCAGCGCCCGGTTTAGCCTGCGGATTAATTCTTCCGTCTTACCTGAGAACATGCACCCGCAAATCACTTCAATCCATCCACTCTTTACCGATCGATTGCTTCTGCCAAGGTGTGGTTCAATAAACATAGGTGCAAGATAATATTTAAGTCCGTTTGGTTTTAATTCGTGTAAGTCATGTGGGGCAGCTTGGTTTCTTCAGGAACCCTGATTTTGCAAACACCCAGCAGCGAGGTTTGGCAAGCTAATCGTTCATTGGCTGCAAGTTCGCCCCGCATTCGGTAATTCAATTCGGCCCTTGAAGGCGGACTAAGCTGATCGGCACCTTCCAGCACAATCATCTTACAGGTTGTGCACCGGCCCTTGCCTCCGCACGCATGCATCCAGTCGATATAATTACCCTGAAGCACCGATAAAACTGAATTTACTTTTCCCACAGGAAACACTTCCTTTTGAGCCAAATTTTCAATTACTATCTTTACCATAACAACATCCTGTTTGGGCTTGCGTTTTGATTAAACAAGAATACAAAAATAGAACTCATGGACGAAAAGATTAGTTTGAAAGCAGTCGATCAGTATTCAATCAGCGTTGCTAATCAATTGGCAGACACTTTCTTTTCCCGCAAGGAAAAAATCTCCGGCCCCGAGCTGCTTACACTGTGCGAAATCAAGCAGGTGAACCTTTTTGTGTTGAACGATCTACTCAGTGTTTGGAAAAAGGAAACCGAAAAACTAAAAAGCCCGTACTTTGATTATGAGGCAAAGCCCGTAGCCGAGGCGCTTGTTCAATTTCAAAACACGGTTAGCAATCATATCCTTATCAATAAAACAAACTTACTCCCACTCTTAAAAAAAGGAGTGAGTCAAACGTTGTATTTGATTTTAGCGCCCTACGATTTCTTTTCCGATACGCTGGATAAAAAAGACGGGGAAGTTATCCGCACCAAAGATCTGAAGGACACCGTGAAATATATTAAGACGAACCGGGCCCCGTTGGAGAAATTAGTAAGTCACTTAGAAGAAAGGAAATTAGAATCTATTGGGGGCAAAGAAGCTTTCGCATTGCTGGATCATATCCTGGAAGAAGTAAATTTTACACCTGAAGATTTTGAACCTTACTTGTCGGCATTTAATAAATTGGTGCCGGTTAGCATCGATAAATTTTACGAAGCAAAGGCTGTGCAGGTACCTGAACCAAAACAGGAACCAAAAGCAGAGGTTAGGGTGGTTGAAACTAAAACGGTTACTCAATCCATAACTGTTGAGAGCAAGCCCACGCTTGCAGATAACCTTGCGAAACAAAAGATGACACGGCTAAAAGAAAGCCTTACGATCAATCAAAAGTTTATGTTCACCAAAATTTTATTTCATGGTGATTTTGAAATTTTCTCGGAGGCGATTGATAAACTTGACCGCTTCGATAACCTAACACAGGCAACCCGCTTTTTTAGATGATGGCTATCCCGACTGGGATAAAGAGAGTGAGGAGTACGAAGAGTTTATCGAGATCGTTCAGAAGCGGTTTAGTTAAACCCTGAATCTGATTAAACCCTCTGCAACACCTGCCCTCTATGGGCATCCAGCTTTAGGAGAATAAACAAAAGGATAGTAAAACTCCACAACGAAGAACCTCCGTAGCTAAAGAAGGGCAGCGGAATTCCAATCACCGGAAACAAGCCGATGGTCATGCCAATGTTAATGGCAAAGTGAAAAAAGAAAATACTGGCTACGGCATACCCATACGCCCGCGAGAACTTGCTCTTCTGCCTTTCTGCAATAAAAATAACCCGCAGCAGCAGCGCCATAAACAAACCAATTACAACCAGGCTGCCTAACCAGCCGTGCTCTTCACCAATCGTGCAAAAAATAAAATCCGTGCTTTGCTCCGGTACAAAGTCAAACTTTGTTTGCGTGCCTTTCAAAAATCCTTTACCTGCAAACCCGCCACTGCCAATGGCTATTTTAGATTGCGTTACATTCCAGTTTATTCCCATCGGGTCGAAGCCTGGGTCAACCAACGCTTCTAATCTTTTCTTGTGACGGACAGGCAACACATTGTTTACGATGTAGTCAAAACTCTCGATGGTAATCATCAGGATTACAGCGCCAGAACACAACACCATGATGCGTTTAAGTTTTCTCTTACCAAAAAAAATGAGCGCAACAAGCACAACTGCAATCGCACCATGCAAATACCATTGGTTCTCAACAATCAATGTTAAAATAGCGATGGTTGCAGCCGATACGCCAACCACCATAATAAAAGGCGACATTCCCTCCCTGAAAAAAACAAAGATGAACGCTGTAAACACGATGGCGGTTCCAAAATCCTTTTGCAAAAGAATTAATCCTAAGGGCAGTGCAATCAAGCCAAGCAAGATCATTTGGTTGCGATTGTTTTCCATTTTAAAACCGACTGAACCCATAAACTTGGCTATGGCAAGCGCGGTAACAAACTTGGCAAACTCTGAGGGTTGCACTCCAAAAGAACCAATCCCGATCCACGATTTATTGCCCCCCACTTCTTTACCGATGACAGGAACCAAGAGAAGGACAAACAAAATGATTCCATAAAATAAATAGGCAAACGTTTCGTAAAAACGCATGTCCACAATGATGATTGCCAGTATGATAAACATGGAAGCAGCAATGAAAATTAATTGCCGGCCCGAATTAAGGGACATATCCCAAATAGTTTGGTTTGCCGTCTCATCATACACAGCCGCGTAGATGTTGATCCAGCCTGATGTTACCAACACAACATACAGCAGCACCGATGCCCAATCTAACTTACCCGATATGTCAACTTCGTTTCTC
>CAZNRJ010000480.1:0-2920 GCA_964574945.1 uncultured Ohtaekwangia sp.
TTTTGGCCTATTTATGTTTGGCCGGTATCTCCATTATCTGGGGCACCACCTTTTTGGTAATGCGTATAGGGGTAATGCAGTTTCCTCCTTTCTTATTTGCCGCCATTCGCCAGATCATGGCCGGAGCATTATTATGTGGTTTCCTGCTGCTTATTAAAAGGGAAAACCTGCCTTCAATTGCATCCCTGAAAATTGAGGCCTTTCACGGGTTTTTATTGATAACCTGCGGCAATGGTCTTGTCTCCTGGGCTGAGGTAGTGGTAACGAGCGGGCTTGCCGCTATTATCTGTTCAACATTACCTGTTATGGTAATTTTAATTAACCTTGCCATTAACCGCAATGAACGCCCGACACCTACCATTGTTTTTGGATCACTCATTGGCTTAGCCGGAATCGTTTTAATCTTTAGCGAGTTCCTCTCCGACTTTATTAATCCCAACTATCAGGCTGGCATTCTGTTAATTTTCATTGCTACCCTTACCTGGGGCATCGGTAGTATTCTAACCAAGCGTTCTGTTCAAAATTCAAATCCTTTTTTGAATGCCGGGTTGCAGATGTTCTTTGGTGGAATTTTTTGTTTACCGTTTAGTTTTGTGTTTGACGACCTTCACCACATTGTCTGGACAAATGATGTTTTCTACGCGCTCTCCTACTTGATAGTGGTAGGATCAATAAGCGCATTTAGCATGTATGTTTATACGTTGAGTAAATTACCCATAACCATTGCTTCGTTGTACTCATACATCAATCCATTAGTCGCTGTGGTGTTAGGATGGATTGTGCTGGACGAAAAACTGAATTTGAAAATAGGCATAGCTTTTTTGATTACCGTGGCCGGGATTTACCTGGTTAATTATGGATATCAACAGCAAAGGAGAAAACAATACGAATCGTTAAAAATATAATATGATTTCTGAAATCAGTTTTCATCCTGTTGAGGAAACAAAGGATCTATCTTCTGACGATAAACCTGTGTTCTCCATTCTTATTCCTTCGTGGAATAATCTTGATTACCTGAAATGTTGTGTTCGCAGCATTAAAAAAAATTCGCGCTATGCGCATCAATTAATCATTCATGTAAATGAAGGAAAGGATGGAACATTAGAGTGGGTAAAAGAACAAGGGCTTGACTTTACCTACTCCAAAGAAAATGTAGGAGTGTGTTATGGCTTTAATTCCCCCGCCACGTTGGCCAAAACGGATTACATCCTCCTTTCGGATGATGATTATTATTTTGCCCCTGACTGGGATTATTATTTATTGGAAGAAATCAAAAAGTTAGATCATATCTTTTTCTGCATTAGCGGAACGATGATAGAGCATAGCGCTACAAACTATGCAAGCATGATTGCGCCCCACAACTTTGGCAAAACAGTAAAAGAATTTGATGAAGAGAAATTTCTAAATGAATATAAGACGCTTCCTTTTGCAGATTGGAATGGCGCCAATTGGTACCCCATGGTTTTGCATAAAACCATCTGGAATTTAATTGGCGGACTCAGTACGGAGTTTTCACCCGGCATGGGCTCCGATCCGGACATGATGATGAAGCTTTGGCATTGCGGGGTTCGCTATTACAAAGGTGTTGGCGCATCGAGGGTATATCATTTTACTTCGCGCAGCACGGCACGGGTAAAGAAGAATGACGGCAACAAACAGTTCTTATTAAAGTGGAGGCTTTCGAAATCAACTTTTTTTGATTTGTATTTGAAACAGGGGCAACCCTTTACGGGTTACACTCCAGAACCAAATAAAAAAGGATTCAGGTTAAAGCTGCTTCGCGATCAATTGAAAAGGTTATTCTCCGTTTGGAGGTAGCGCTATTTTAAACACATAGGGACATAGTACCTTATGCTTCTCTAATTGATAAGTACGCATTCACTAATAATTTTTTGTACTCTCAATCCCTTTAGTAGACTATAAATTTTTTCTATGTGCCTATGTGGTTAAGAACTCACCAACCTTTCTTAATTACTTCACAGATGTAGTCTACATTAGCCTCTGTCACTTTCAAGTGAAGAGGAAGCACTATATAATTTTCTTCCACTGCATCCATATTAGGCAAATCATCCCTTCGGCCACCAAAAATGCTATAGCGATCATTGCGAAAATGTACCTGGCTTGATTCTATTCTCTTATCGCGCAAAGCACGCATAAAACCCATTCGGTCTTTTTCAACTAATGCAGTACATAGCCACGCTGCATGTGTGCGGTCGGCAGCATTGGCGCCAATTAATGTAATGCCCGATGCACCTTTCAGTCCTTTTTTATAGGCTTCAAAAATCCGTTGCCGGTGATTAAGGATTTCGTCAAACTCATGAAGGGAGGCTAATCCCATAGCTGCGCTGATATCGGTCATCTGATATTTATACCCAATCTCGGTAATGTCATTTTCCCACGTTCCTTTTTGTTTGTCCGACCGGTCAATCCCAAACCAACGAATGCGTTCTGCTTTGTGAACCAGGTTTTTATCCTGAACGATCAGCATTCCGCCATCACCGGTAGTTATGTGTTTAATGGCCTGGAACGAAAACATGGTGAACTGAGATATCTCACCAACCTTTTTTCCTTTATACGTTGCCCCGGGTGCGTGGGCAGCATCTTCAATCACAGGTATGTTATATTCTTTTGCGATGGCATGCAACTCATCCATATCGCAGGGCAACCCGCCATAATGCACACACACAATCGCTTTTGTTTTTTCATTTACCAGTTGGCGAACATGGGTTACGTTGATGTTTAACGTTTCCGGATCAACATCGGCAAAGCGGATGGTTACACCCATGTATAAAAATGGAATGTTGGTAGCCGTGCAGGTAAACACCGGAACGATCACCTCATCGCCTGCTTGCAACCCTGATAAAATATAAGATAAGTGCAATGCATCCGTACCCGAGCCCACCGCAATAGATGTCCCTGA
>CAZNRJ010000481.1:0-2890 GCA_964574945.1 uncultured Ohtaekwangia sp.
AGGAGGATGCTCCAAATGAATTACTTTGTGAACCTGTATAAGAATATCTCGGGTAGAATGCCTCGCCCAGCATAATAAATTGATTTCCATAAGGAATAACTTCCTGAACCAGCAGGCGGTAGTTAAACCTGGTTTTTTTTCCTTTTATTCTTCTGCGTTCTATTCTTTCTTTCACACGCTTTTCTTTGCGCACTTTCATATAGCTGAAAAAATTTTGCAGGTCGGCAAAGCTGTAGTAATTGATATTATACTCCCCGAAAGGATTGATATCGGCAACAAAAATGCCTCGCGAGTATTCAACATTTCGGTATCCATATACCCCGGCAACCACCTGTTCATCATTCGGCATTTTTATAGACCGGCCAAAGATCAGGTTATGGTTTGTTTTGGGTTCTAATACAGTTGTTTTAACTAAATCGGCCTCCGGATCGTAATTCCTGATCCACAAACATTTTTTGCGTTCATAATTTTTGGCGCTGATGATCACGTCTACAAATCCATTATCGTAGGGTTTAATTTGGGTCAGCTCACCCTGCTCATTGAATAAGCCCGGTAAAATTTTAGATCGTTCGGTCTGAAAACTAAAAAATAAAACAAGTGGGCGATAATTAAAATATCCGCCCAACATCATGCCATAGCTTGTTACAACAAAATCAGTTGGGATGAATGGAATCAGGGTTTTGATGGTATGAATTTTATAATTTCCATCTTCGACCCTGATAGCTAACACCTGAAAATCACCGGTTGCATACGTAGCGGATTTCAACAAAATGTAAACAACCTCATCTTTTACTTTGAGATGCGATACACGAAGGTTCTTCTGTAACCCAATATAACCCCGCCAATTTTCCCTCAGGGTAGTATCCACCTTAATAAGTTCAAGCTGATCTTCACGGTTACTGATCACTCTGCGATATATAAGAGCGCCTTGCCCGGCAAGGGAAGAGACTGCGTAGTCTTCGTTAATATCATTTTCACTTAATAAGATTTCAAACCTGGCTTGTTGGTCTATTTGGCCGAAGCTGGTAAAGGTGATTAAAAGGAGCGCTATCGGTTTAACGAACTTCAATTTTATTGATGTAGAAAACGTATCGGGTAGAGGTAGAACTCTCGGCATTGGGAGACCGGCCCCGGATACTTTGATATCCCCAGCTGTAAAATGCATTTTGATACCATAAACGGATAGCGCTGTTATCACCGGAATCGTTCCTCACGGTTTCATCAGGATAGGAAAGTTCTGAGGTGAGGGTATCCATCTCCACGGAATCTTCAGGATGGCCGCTTAGAAATTTCACTTCCTTCTGCTTCTTAAAGGCCAACGCAAAATTGTTTTTATAGTACATGAAGTCTGCTGTTTGTTCAAGCCCGCCTATTTTCTTATCCTCCAGCTTCAATCCATAGTCATAGTTCTTTTTTCCGTGCAGATCGAAAACAATCAAAGAAGCATAGATCATTTTTGTTTCGCCTGTTTGCTGATTATTATATTGATAGGGCGAAGCGTAGTATCGGTTCATAAACGGATTGTATCCGTAGGGAGAATAACCGCCATAGTAGGGCGAAGAAAAGCTATTGTTCCAGTAGGGATAGGAATTTAAACTGGTAGAAGGAAGATATACTTCTGTGAGCAAGGCAAAGCCTTCCGGCTGTTCTTCCAATCGCATAGGAATGGCATAGGTTTTATAATCGGGAACTTCACCCGTTTTATGCGCCTGCAACGATCGTTGTTTAAGTTTAGCTGCCCGTTTTGGATTATGAAAATCAAGAAAATGGTCAAACTGTGCAAAATCATAGAAGTTAATTGCCTGCTCACTGAACGGATCGATAAGCGAAGTGTAGATTCCACTGGCTTGTTTTGAATTTCCTTCCGACCACGTGCCCGCAATAAATAATTCGTCATTGATCAGCGTACTGCTAATGCCCGAAAGAATAGTTTTATTGATATCAATCTCCATCTCATCATCCAGTAAAAGGGCCCCCTGGGCATCGAAGGTTTTTAGGATCAGTTTCTTTTTTTGTTTTGTGTTGCGCTGGGCAATTAATGTATTGAACGTGTTGTTGGTATTTACACGCAAGTCGAGCAGCTCGGTATCAGAAACAAAAAAACCCGGAACGAGTTTGGTAACTTCACTATCTAAATTGTAAAGGAGAATGGCAGGTTCATTGGAAACATAGCCGCCCAACGCAATGCTGCGCGAGAGCGCACTGAAATGGGTAACCTTAAAGGTAAGCTCTTGCTTGATCACATACTTTGTTAACTCTCTTGAGGCGATATCGATGGTGTAGAGTGTCAGGTGACGGGCTTCATGATCCCCTTCGCGATAAAGCAGGTACACCAGGTTCTCTTTGTATTCGTAGCCCACAATGCGCAGGCGGTTTTCAACATATAATTCAAAAGACCAGACTTCGTTAAGCCCTGCATCTAACCGGATTATTTCCCAAAGTTGTTTTCCCTCTTTATATTTTTCTTTATCGCGAACCAGCACAAGTCCTTCTTCTTTTAAGGATACCAAAATGAATTCCTTGTCATTGCTTTTTTGCTCGCGTTCAAACCGGGCAGTTTGCTTAATCTGCGCAGAAGCTGCAAAAGAAATGGAAACCATCAGAAGTAACCGGAATAATTTTAAAAACGACTTCATGGTTTCCCGCGTATTCATCAAACGTTATTCACTCAACCCAACTATCCAATCAAACTCTTCTTTTTTAACGGGCTGAACGGAAAGCCGGGAATTTTTTACCAGCACCATGTTAGCCATTCGCTTGTCACCTTTTACCGTGGCCAGGGTTACCGGTGATTTTAATTTTTTCACAGGTTTAATATCCATCACCGGCCAATCTTTGTCTTTGGGATCGGGATAAAATTCTTTGGTAATTTCGGCAATCCCAACGACAG
>CAZNRJ010000482.1:0-2886 GCA_964574945.1 uncultured Ohtaekwangia sp.
CAGGGGTAAAATTTTCACCTAAAAAAGAAGATGCAACGTTTGACATTACGTTCCAGGACCGGGTGTCTTATGTAGGTCAGTTATTGATTGCAAGAAAATTTTCACCGGCCATATCCGTTCAGCTCATGCCTTCATTTGTTCATAAAAATACCGTTGACCAGACGATTGAAAGTAATGATCAGTTTGCGTTGGGATTTGGAGGCCGCGTAAAAGTGTCGCGCATGGTTTCAATTACTTCTGAGTATTACTATCGGTTCAATGTTCCTGAAAGCAATCCATATTACAACTCATTTGGTGTAGGTGTTGATATTGAAACCGGAGGTCATGTTTTTCAAATCGTACTCACCAATACCCGGGGCCTGACTGAGCGCGCGTTTATTACAGAAACAACGGGAGATTTTTTTAAAGGTGACCTTCATCTTGGCTTTAATATTACTCGCACTTTTCAGCTAAAAAAGACTTCCAAATAAGATCGGAATTGATTTCGGTTTTATAGTTTTAGGTTTGTTTTGACCTAACCTTGAATTGTTACTCGCTTCCGTCATACTTTATTTAGTGCTAACCGTTGCCATCGGTTATTGGTCTTCCCGCAAGGTAAAAACCTCGGGTGATTTTATGTTAGCAGGAAGGAGTCTCCCATTACTCCTTAGTTCATCGGCATTATTCGCTACCTGGTTTGGTTCCGAAACAGTGTTTGGCGCTTCTTCCGAATTTTTAAAAGGTGGCATGTACGCTGTCATCGAAGATCCATTTGGTGCTGCACTTTGTCTTGTGCTATTCGGGCTCTTCTTTGCGCGTAAACTATATTCCATGAATTTGCTTACGCTTGGTGATTTTTTTAAAGTACGGTTTGGAAGGCGAACCGAGCTGGTTGCCAGCGTATTTCTTGCACCTCCTTATTTAGGATACATAGCCGCGCAGTTGGTTGCCATGGGTTTGATCTTAAATGTGGTGGCCGGCTTAGAAGTGTGGCAGGGAATTATTATCTCTGCTTTTGTGGTTACATTTTACACCTATGTAGGTGGCATGTGGGCCATTTCCATTACTGATTTTATACAAAGCATCATTATCATTGGTGGGTTGTTAGTACTGGCATTTGTGCTTTCCGGAAAAGCGGGTGGGGTAGTTACTATATTATCAGAAGTTGAGCCGGGCACATTCCGGTTTTTTCCCAAAGCAGATTTTAAAGAGATTGTAATCTACATAGCTGCCTGGTCGGTGCTGGGCTTAGGTTCCCTTCCTTCTCAGGATGTTTTTCAGCGGGTAATGTCCTCCAACTCGGTGAATACTGCGGTGCGTTCTTGTTTTATCGCGGCAGCGCTTTACCTCACGGTGGCTATGGTTCCTTTATTTATAAGCCTTTGCATTCGTCACCTTTATCCTGATCTTATAACGGGCGATACACAACTGGCATTGCCAAATGTAGTATTAACGCATGCTACGCTTCCTGTTCAAATCCTTTTCTTTGGATCTTTGTTATCCGCAATCATGAGTACCACAAGCTCGGCTATTTTGGCCCCGGCTTCAATCTTTTCCGAAAATTTAGTTAAACCATTATCCGGAAATCGGTTTACCGACAAACAACTTTTAGTGATTACTAGGTTTTCGGTGTTGGGCTTTAGCCTATTGGCAACCGTGATGGCCTGTATGCGGTCAAATATTTATGAACTTGTTAGGGAGTCTTCTGTGTTGAGTCTGGTATCTTTGTTCGCCCCGTTGGTGTTTGGTCTCTATTGGAAACGGGCCACGGGCAAAGGGGCATTGTTGGCGATGGTGCTGGGCATACTTACCTGGTTGATTGTCAGGCAACTGGACTTGAGCTGGCCAGGCTTGATACCAGCGGTACTTGTAAGTATTTTGGCAATGATTGGGGGAAGTTTATTTTGGAAAGGTAAAGAAGTGAAGCATGGTGAAAATTGAAATCAATAGAGTGGATGATGACTTCCGTATGGAGGCCATAAATGAAAAGGGAAATTCCATTTACATGGATGCCGGTGAAGCCGATGGTGGCCACGACTCAGCCATGCGCCCCATGCAATTACTGCTTGCCGCGATGGGTGGTTGCAGCGCCATAGACCTGATTGGTATTTTACGAAAACAACGTGAACCATTAACCGATCTTAAGATTACCGTTACCGGGGAACGCGAGCAAGGCGTTGTGCCTGCCCTTTATACAGAAGTACATGCGCACTTTAAATTGTTTGGCAACATCAACGAAGAAAAAGCCGAACGTGCCGTTCAACTCTCCGTAGATAAATATTGTTCGGTAGCCAAAACGCTTGAGAAGTCTGCTGTTGTTACTTATAGTTTTGAAATTGTTAAGACCGCCTGATGGAAGAGAGAAATTTTGAAACGGATGCCATCCGTACCCAAAGTGAAAAAACCACTAACCGCGAACATTCCGTTCCCCTGTACCTTACTTCAAGTTTTGTATTTGAGGATGCCGAGCAGGCACGCGCACTTTTTGCAGATGAAATCCCGGGTAATATTTACACCCGTTTTTCAAATCCAAACAATACCGAGTTTATAGAAAAGATGTGTTTGCTGGAAGGCACAGAAGACGGAATTGCCACTGCCTCGGGTATGGCTGCCATGTACACCAGCCTGATCTCATTCCTGAAGTCGGGCGATCATGTGCTGGCTTCCCGTTCACTCTTTGGTTCCACCCACCAGATTTTGAATACCATATTTCCACGGTTTAATATTTCGTACACCTATGCAGACTTAGCCGAACCTGCCGGTTGGGAAAGTAAAATCCAGCCCAACACAAAAATGATTTTTGTGGAAACGCCTTCCAATCCTGCGCTCGATATTATTGACCTGGAGTGGTTGGGCAAGCTGGCCGATAAGCATAATCTTATTTTGAATGTAGACAATTGCTTTGCA
>CAZNRJ010000483.1:0-2647 GCA_964574945.1 uncultured Ohtaekwangia sp.
TTTTTTTGCCTTGACCTTTTTGGTTCTTTTTGTGTCTAAGACAAAAAGAACGAAGAATAAAATTGATAAAAGTTTCAATTTACTTACGCATCGTCCTCTGCGAGAGACGATGCTTGACACGAGTGCATCGTCACTTATCAAACAGATTTTTAGGAAGTGGCTTATATCAGAAATCAACCCGATACGCTATCACCGGGATAATACCCAATTGGTATTTGGTAGTTACTTGCTTTAAGAATGTATCGTAATAAAGGTACGCCACGTTTGACTGGCCTGTTAAGTTTTGGATATCGATTGACAACGTGCGCGTATAACCCGGCTTATTTTTGCGCCAGCTCACACGCAGGTCAGTACGAAAATAGTCAGGGTATTTAATGCTATAGCCTTGTGTTTGATCATATACCGTAGTGCCCACTACTTCTGAAACAATAGGATCAACCGGAGCTTGTCGCAATCCTCCTGAGTACAGCACACGCGCATGAACACCAAATGCTTTGTTTTTTGATTTCCATTCTTTTCCGGCCAGCAAACTGCTGGTAAAGTTTCCGCTAAAGCGGGAATCCTCATACCCGCCTCCACTGCTATTGAATTGTGACTGATACACCGAACCCGAAACCATAAAATACATATCCCCATAAAACCGTTTCTCTACATACGCATCAAAACCATAATTCCTGCCCTTGCCATCTGCAACAAGGTTGGCTCGTGGAAAATCTTCCCATTGGTTAATCAATGAATAATGAGGAATGCCTGGTGCGATGGGTACATTAAACAACTCATGATAGAACACCGAAGAAACAACGCTTACATCGGTACTGAATTTCCGTCTCCACTCCAGGGTAAACTGGTTGCTCTTCGAAAAAGGTAATTGATTATTCCCTGTAGTCAAATACGTTTGGGTTTGTTGCCACTGGCTGGTGAGTCCATAAGAAAGTGTGAACAGGTTATCTGCAAAATTTCGCGAGATGCTTACGCGCGGCTCAAATGAATCGCTTTGGTTGTAGCTGAAGTTTACATACCGGATACCTGCATTCACATTAAACTTACCAATGTATTGCTGCCAGGCAAAATAAGGTTGCATCAGAAACCCGCTAACCACACCGCGCAGGTTTGGAGTATACAGCTCAAGTTGCACTTGTGAGATGGTTGAAACCGACAGGTTATTATCCACATAACTTGAGTTGATTCCTAATTCAATGAAGCCACGATTAATTTTACGCACTCCTTTCAGGAATGATGAAACGATGGTTCGATTGGAACGATACTCTTCAGAATTAATTGCCGGATAGGGAACAACTGTACCTTGTGAAGTGCGGTTCTGCTCCTGCCCTGAAACCGAAGCTCCAAAACTAACGGACGCCCAACCCGGTTTAAACTGACTCACGATCCCCGCTCCCATCGCATAGCCATCGTAGTCAATTGTGTATCGATCTTTCTCTTCTTCCCATTCGGCTTCGGGCTTTGCATCGAATAAGTTTTTGCTCCATCCGGCAAAACCAAATACGGAAAGATTGCCTCCTTTTTTGGATGGGAAATTTAAATTGAAAGACACGTCCTGGAAATTGATAGTCTCGTCACCAAAGTCAACCCCCATCTGCGAAAGCAACCCAATTGTTGAGTACCGGTAGTTCACCAAAAAAGAACTTTGCTTGTCTTTGCTGATGGGGCCTTCCGCTGACAGGTCAATCCCAATCAAACTGGCTTGCGCTGTGTATTGCATTTTTTCTGTTGAGCCCGAACGCAATGACATATCCATAACACCCGCCAGCGCATTACCATAGCGTGACAATAAATTGCCTGAATGAAAATCCGTTTTATCCAACAACTGCGCGCTGAGAATACTTACCCCGCCTCCACTCACGGTGGGTTTGTCACTGAGGGTTCCTGCATTGGCAGTGTGATTCGGATTTACAATATCCAATCCCTGCAATCGCCACAGCACCCCATTGGGCGAATAGCCTTTTACGGCAATAGAATTAGCCTGGTCGTTTGTTGCTACCACACCCGGGTATGAAGTGAGCATGCGTACCGGGTCAAAGAAGTTTGCCGGCACACGCAACGTTTTTTCTATCGAGAGTGAAGTAACACCGGGTTCAGAAATATTAGTTGGTTTTACAGTAACTTCTTCCAGCAAAGTCGGAACTTCCTGTAAGGTAATTTCCAGCAAGGGCGACTTTCCGGCAATCACTAATAACTCCTGTTCAATGGATTGATAACCCGTAAACGAAACTTCCATTCTGTACCGGCCCGGAATTAAGGTAAGTGTAAACCTTCCTTGTGTATCCGTTGACGCACCGGTAACAAGATTGTCTTTTTGAAATACGGAAACATTGGCACCTGGCAACAAATCATGGGTTGTCGCCTCCTTTATTTTACCGGTAACAGTTTGGGTAATCTCCTGGGCCTGGGAAACGTAAGAAAGGAAGAATAAGGTTAAAAAAAAATATTGCTTCATTCTTGAGTAAGCAGTTTGCAGTAACCAGTAAGCACTGCATACTGCCCACTGGTTACTGCTTACTTCTATTTAAATGTAAAACTAATACTATATGATTGTCTTCATATACTTCGCGCTATTCTCAGCGCTCAGCATCGGGTTATCAGGATAGGTTTCCTGTTCCACAAAGAAATTTTTGAGTCCGGCTTCTTT
>CAZNRJ010000483.1:2657-2870 GCA_964574945.1 uncultured Ohtaekwangia sp.
AACAATTTTACAAAATCAATCGATCCTGTGCCTACATCGGCATTGCTCTCTCGATTCATCTTATCCATATCTTTAATATGCCACAACTCAAATCGCTTTGGATACTTTTGGAAATAAGCGAACGGATTTTGATTAGCCCGTATTACCCAATAGATGTCCATTTCCATGGCCACTAATTTAGGATCAAGTTGCTCCAGCATCGCATCATACACA
>CAZNRJ010000484.1:0-2833 GCA_964574945.1 uncultured Ohtaekwangia sp.
CCTCAGGTGCAAAGGACGGGTTAGTTTTATCGGACGCAAGCGCCAAATGCATTTCGGCCGTGCGCTGTCCCAAACGCACTACACGTTCATAAAAGCCACGACCAATAAGCTCCTGGATTAATTCGGGAGCTTCTTCAAATTTAATGGAGGCTTTGTTGACCAATGCGGGTATCTTTTCCTTTTTAGCCTTGGCCATCACACGCTCGTAGAATCGACCCACTGAGTCAATCGTCATTACCCACGAGTCGCCCTGGTTTTCTATTTTCTCTTGCAGCAATCCAAACACCATTGTCTTTCCATCATTGTCGCAATACTCCACACTGCCTGCATATTTCGGAGCATTTCTAAACGAAGTATTCTCTGAAAGGAACCGGACAATTTCAAGGTCAGGATTTACCTCCTGTTCTATTTTACGATAGAACTTAAAGAAATATTGATCATTGTATATGATTGCCGTATTGCTTTGATCAGCTTTTAAAATTTTAGAATCTATCTTTTGTGAATTGAGCTTGGTGAATACGCTACTGTTAAATTCGAGCGTCCCGTCATCATCTTTAATCCGCACTTTACGGTCCATGCTGGCAAACATAAAATCGCGGAAGCCTTTATGATAACTGCTGTCCAAAACAAAGCCAACCTTGCCTTGAATGTCGGCACGGCAAACTATGCTTTGTGCGGTGTATTCTACTTTATCAAAAATATTGTCGGAAGGGACAAAACACATGGGAAGAAAATACAACTCGGGCAGGCGTTGCACATAATGCACTTCAATAATAGTAAGATAGTGCATCTCGCCATCCGCTTTAAGCGGAATCACTTTGTTGATGCTGATCTTGTTGATGGCCCGCGCCTTTCCGCCAAACCAGCGGCATTTCTTCATGAAAGGCTGAAGGATTTTTCGCTCTAAAACACGCGTATCATTATAGTTTGAAAATGCACGCTCCCACGAGAGATCTGATTTAAAAAGAAACAATTCATTGGAGCTTCCGTTTTGTTCTTTTTTCTCACTGACATCCGCCTGAAACCAAAAATATCCGTACGGGCCAATGGGAATGGAATAATCACCAGGCCCCACACTCATAAACCGGTTCTGGCTAAACACCTCGGTAATATCACAATCTTTAAATTCCCTAAGGTCAAGTGCAGTGGATTGAGAAAACTGTGAAAGGTTGGCAACCACAATAATGTTTTCCTTTTCGTGCGACCGTACAAAACTCAGGATTTTAGAATTTGAGCTCTCAATAAATTTTAAATCACCCCGGCCAAAAAGGCTCAATCTTTTTCTCATGGCAATTACATTGCGAATCCACCACATAAGCGAAGACGGATTTTCTTCCTGTGTTGCCACATTGATAGCTTCATACCGGTACTCAGGATCGCGAACAACAGGCAAGTAAAGCTTCTGGGGATTGGCGGTTGAAAACCCTGCATTGCTATTCATGTTCCATTGCATAGGAGTTCGCACTCCAAAGCGATCGCCCAGATAGATGTTATCACCCATTCCAATTTCATCGCCATAGTAAAGCACAGGAGTGCCCGGAAGTGAAAACAAGATGGTATATAATAATTCAATCTTCCTTCTGTCATTATTCAGCAGCGGGGCAAGCCTGCGCCTGATGCCAATGTTATGTTTTGTAGCGGGATCATTCGCGTAGGCTTTTAAGAGATAATCTTTCTCCTCTTCCGTTACCATCTCAAGCCCTACTTCATCATGGTTTCGTAAGAACAATGCCCACTGACTATTCATGGGTGTGGAAGGCGTTTGTTCCAGAATATCGATGATCGGATAAGCATCTTCCGTTCGTAACCCCAGGTATAACCGCGGCATCAGCGGGTAATGAAAATTCATGTGACATTCTTTGCCTTCGCCAAAATATTCGGCTGCATCTTCCGGCCATAAGTTTGCCTCGGCAATCAGGATCCGGTCATCATAATGTTTATCAATATGACTGCGCACCCGTTTCAGGAAAGAATGTGTTTGCGGAAGGTTCTCACAATTAGTTCCTTCTTCCTCGAATAAAAAAGGAACAGATGCAAGCCGAAAACCATCCACTCCCATCTTCATCCAAAAATCTATGACTTTTATAATCTCTAACTGTACCTCTGAATTTTCAAAATTCAATTCGGGCTGATGACGATAATACCGGTGCCAGAAATAAGATTTCGCTTCGTTGTCCCAGGTCCAGTTAGATGAATCTTCGTCTGTAAATATTACACGGGCTTCCTTATACTTATCCGTTGTTTCACTCCACACATAGTAATCTTTATAGCGCGAGCCTGCACGCGCCTTACGGGATTTTTGAAACCACGGGTGCTGATCGGACGTGTGATTTAATACAAGCTCTGTAATTACTTTTATTCCCCTGCGGTGCGCTTCTTTTAAGAATAATTTAAAATCAGCCAATGTTCCATAGTCAGGATGAATATCACAATACTCGGTAATGTCATAGCCATCATCTTTTAAGGGAGAAGGAAAAAATGGCAACAACCAAAGCGTATTAACTCCAAGGTCTTCCAGGTAATCCAGCTTTTGGATCAAGCCCTGAAAATCGCCAATGCCATCATCGTTACTATCGAAAAATGCGCGCACACTTATCTCATAGATAATTGCGTCTTTAAACCAAAGCGGATCTGTTTTTGGTGCGGCCATAATTACATGTTTGACTCGTGTACTGTTAACCTGAATAAATGAAACGGCATTTTATTGGGATTAAGATCAACAAAATTCCACTCTTGCGTCCATGTGTAGTGCTCATCGGTAATCAGGTCATGGAGCTTTACATTGATTTTACTTCCGATCCTTAATCGTTCTTTTGGCAATTGAATGTACCCG
>CAZNRJ010000485.1:0-2815 GCA_964574945.1 uncultured Ohtaekwangia sp.
GCAGCGGTAAGGGCGGTGATGCCATCACGTTTGTGATGGAGCATGAGAAAATGAGCTATGCCGAGTCGCTGCGTTACCTCGCAAAAAAATACGGAGTAGAAATTAAGGAAGACCGTCTCTCGGATGAAAGTGCGGCTATCATCAGTGAGCGCGAAGGACTTTATATCTTAATGAATTTCGCAAATGATTTTTATCGCAAGCAACTTACAACCAGCGAAGAAGGGATCAGCATCGGCTTAAGTTATTTTCGTGAGCGTGGGTTTAATGACCGAACGATAGAAAAATTTGAGTTGGGCTATGCGCTGAATGGCTGGGAGAATTTTACGGAGGAGGCCATTGCAAAAGGGTATAATAAAGAGTTGCTGGAAAAGACCGGCCTCGTTGTTAAAAAAGAGGATGGAAGCACGTATGACCGCTTTCGCGGAAGGGTAATTTTTCCGGTTCATAATATTTCCGGAAAGGTAATCGCTTTTGGCGCCCGCATGCTGGGCAAAGAAAACCTGCCTGCCGGCAGGCAGGGAAACCAACCGAAATATATCAATTCGCCCGAGACGGAGATTTATCATAAGAGCGATGTGCTTTATGGATTGTACCAGGGCAAGAACGCTATCCGCCAGCATGATGTGTGCTATTTGGTGGAAGGCTACACGGATGTAATCTCGTTGCACCAGGCCGATGTGCAAAATGTAGTAGCCTCTTCAGGAACTGCGTTGACTGAAAATCAGATCAAGCTCATTCGCAGGTTTACCGAAAACATTACCGTGTTGTTTGATGGCGATGCAGCCGGTATTAAAGCAGCGTTGCGCGGAATCGATATGATTCTGAAAGGCGGCTTGAATGTGCGCGTCATTTTATTTCCGGATGGCGAAGACCCGGACAGCTATTCCCGCAAGGTGGGCACTACTGAATTTCAAAAGTTTTTAGTTGATCATACGCAGGATTTTGTTTCGTTCAAAGCCGGATTGTTTGCTGCACAAGCCGCAGGCGATCCCATTAAGAAAGCCGAGTCGATTAAAGAAATTGTTACCAGCATTGCCCAAATTCCCGATCCGGTAAAGCGATCTGTTTACATTCAGGAAGCCGGCACGCTTTTAAAAATTGATGAAGGTGTTTTGCTTTTGGAGTTAAATAAGATTTTAATACAAGAACGAAGAAAGACCAATAGCGACAAGCAGTACTATCCGGAGGAAACATCGCTTTCGCCAGGGGTTGTTAGTGAAATAGAAAAACCCACCAGACTGGATGCACAGGGCATGGTGGATTTGCAAGAGCGGGAAACCATTCGGTTACTTCTGAATTTTGCAGATAAAACAGTTGATGACAGCACCGTTTCTGATTTCTTTGCTCGTGAGTTGGATGATATTACTTTAACAAACCCGGTTTATCACCAAATCTATGATCAATTTAAAAAAGCATTAAACCAAGGTGTATTGGCAGATAGTAATTATTTCTTACAACAGGGTAGCGAAGAAATGAAAAGAGTGGTTACCGATCTGATAACTAACCGTTACGATCTCAGTGCACATTGGGGTGACAAATATAAGATATATATTCCCCGTGATGAGGAGATGATCAATCAATTAGCGCTCTCAAATGTTTTACGGCTTAAATTCAGGGTTGTCCAAAAAATGATGGAAGATAATCTTCAGAAAATAAAACTTACAGAAGCAGGCGGGGATTTGGATGAACTTGAAGAAGTGCTGACGATACAATCAGGCTTAAAAGAAGCAGAGCACGAGCTTGCAAAATTATTGGGGATTGTGATTGCTAAGTAGGAACAGGAACACCTGCTTTTTTGTTGAAGGATAGAAATAAAGAATAGATGAGTAAGATTAAGATTGATTCGATTGAAGAGGCCATTGATGAAATAAAAAATGGCAAGGTGATTATCGTGGTGGACGATGAAGATCGTGAGAATGAAGGCGACTTTGTGTGTGCAGCCGAATCAATAACCCCGGCCATTGTAAACTTTATGGCTACCCATGGGCGAGGACTCATTTGTGCCCCGCTGTCGGAAGATCGCTGTGAAGAGCTTGGCCTGGATTTAATGGTTGGAAAAAATACCGCAGTCTATGAAACTCCCTTTACGGTTTCTGTGGATTTAATTGGCCACGGATGCACTACAGGAATTTCTGCGCATGATCGGTTTAAGACAATCAAGGCATTGGTAGATCCCGAAACAAATCCTGAAGAGTTGGGTAAGCCTGGGCATATCTTTCCGCTTAAAGCAAAAAAAGAAGGTGTGTTAAGAAGGGCAGGCCATACCGAAGCAGCTATTGATTTTGCACGTCTCGCAGGTTTTCGTCCGGCCGGGGTGTTGGTTGAAATCATGAATGAAGATGGATCGATGGCGCGGCTGCCTGACTTGCGGGAAGTGGCCGATCGGTTTAGTTTAAAATTAGTGACCATCAAAGACCTGATTGCTTACCGGATGCGCGTTGAATCGCAGATCAAAAAGCAAGTTGTGGTAAATATGCCAACAGCGTATGGCGATTTTACGTTAGCAGCGTATGAACAGATTAATACGAACGAGGTTCACATGGCGTTAATGAAGGGAACGTGGGAAAAAGATGAACCCGTGATGGTGCGTGTGCATTCATCGTGCGTTACAGGTGATATTTTTGGATCATGCCGATGCGATTGCGGAAGCCAGCTCCATAATGCGATGATGATGGTAGAGCGTGAAGGAAAGGGTGTGGTGTTATATATGAAGCAGGAAGGACGTGGAATAGGCTTACTGAATAAATTAAAAGCCTATAAGTTGCAGGAAGAAGGATTGGATACGGTGGAGGCAAATTTGCAATTGGGTTTTGAC
>CAZNRJ010000486.1:0-2806 GCA_964574945.1 uncultured Ohtaekwangia sp.
GTTGCCATTCGCAACATCCTCAAATACAAATTTTTCTCAGCTATTAACATCACGGGCCTGGTGATAGGGATGAGCTGCTGTTTGCTCATATTTATTTATGTGCAGGATGAATTGAGCTACGATCGTTTTCATACCGATTATGAAAACATTTATCGCATAGCGCTGCACGGCCGTATTTCCGGCCAGGAGATAACTACTTCAAGTTCCAGTTTGCCTTTGGCCGCTGCCATGAAAAATGAAATCCCCGGGGTAGAAGATGTAATCCGGTTAAAACTCAGTAGCAGCGGGTTAGCCCTTCGGTATGAAGACCTTTCTTTTGTAGAGGATAAAATATTCTATGCCGACTCTAATTTCTATAAATTTTTCAGCTTTAAACTTTTGAGGGGGGATGTTAACACAGCATTAAAAGAACCTAACTCCATCGTGATTACGGAAGCATTGGCAACAAAATATTTCGGTAAGGAAGATGCCATTGGCAAAACACTAATTGTTGGCAATAATAAAATTGCATGTAAAGTAACCGCTATTGCTGCGGAGGTTCCTTCCAATTCACATTTCCATTACACAGGCGTCATCTCATTATCAACCGTTGAAAAAGATTATTTCGATGGCTGGACGGGAAATTCGTGGCAAACGTATTTAAAGAAAAACCCGGCTACTTCTGTTGCCGAAGTAGATCAAAATCTTGAGGTGCTTATTGAAAAGCATGTTGGCCCTGAACTGGAAGCGGGGTTAGGGATAAACTTTGAAGAGTTCCGCAAGCAAGGCGGCCTTTACAGTTACTATATCTATCCGCTTGCCGACACCCATTTAAAGGCCGGCTTGCCGGACGACATAGAACCTGCCGGAGACATAAAATACATCTACATATTTTCAGGCGTTGGTATTTTCATCTTGCTGATTGCGTGCATAAACTTTATGAACTTGTCTACTGCGCGGTCGGCCGGCAGGGCGAAAGAAGTGGGACTCAGGAAAACATTGGGTTCGCAGCGCGGCCAAATGGTGCTGCAATTTTTATCAGAATCTTTTCTTTATAGCTTCATTGCTATTTTGCTTGCGGTTGGAATCACTTTCCTGGTGTTGCCGCAATTTAATTTGCTGTCGGGCAAACAACTTACGTTGGATGCATTGGCCTCACCCGCATTTATAGGTATTGCGTTTATATTAGTTCTATTGGTAGGATTGGTTGCAGGAAGTTATCCCGCTCTTTATCTCACGTCTTTCCGCCCTGTGGAGGTATTGAAAGGGAAGATGCGTGCGGGCATGAAAAGCAAAGGGGTTAGAAGTTCACTCGTGATCTTTCAGTTTGCAGTTTCTACCTTCTTGATTATTACAACCGTGGTTGTGTTCCAGCAACTGAGCTTTATGCAATCAAAAAACCTTGGGTTGGATAAAAAGAATGTGGTGGTAATTTCAGGTACTGCACGTCTGGGCACCAATCGTCTTGCATTTAAAAATGCGTTGCAAGGGCAAACCGGAATTTTGAAAACCAGCTATACGAATAATGTATTTCCGGGTATGAATAATACTACCGTTGTGAGGGAAAAAGGAAGGGATATCGATCACCTGGTGGGAAAGTATTCTGCCGATTGGGATCATTTGGATGTAATGAAGTTTGAATTGAAAGAGGGCCGCTTCTTTTCGCGCGAGTTTGCAACAGATAGCTTGGCCGCTGTACTTAATGAAGCAGCCGTAAAAGAATATGGATTCCAAAACCCGGTAGGTGAGGAACTGCTCGACTTCAATTCCGAAACCCCTGAAACGCTGCGCATTGTTGGCGTGGTGAAGGATTTCAATTTTGAAACGCTGCACAATCAGGTGCGGCCGTTGATTATCCGCTTGACGGATATTTCAAGAAGCTTAATGGTGCGCTATGAAGGCGATCCACGCCAGGTGATTTCAGCCATTGAAACCCAATGGAAAACAATGGCAGCCGGAGAGCCCTTTGAATATTCATTCCTCGATCAAAACTTTGATACGTTGTTTCGCAGTGAAATGCGCCTTCGCGATATCTTCATCGTATTCTCCTCGTTGGCAATTTTTATTGCGTGCTTGGGATTATTTGCATTGGCAGCCTTTACCACTGAGCAACGCACCAAAGAAATTGGCGTGCGCAAAGCGATGGGCGCATCGGTATTTGGCCTTACATTACTTTTATCAAAAGAGTTTACCAGGTTGGTGCTCATTGCCATTATACCGGCTGTGGTTGCCGCGTGGTTTGTTGCCAATTGGTGGCTGAAGGATTTTGTGTACCGGATTGAATTAACTCCTTTTATATTTATTGGTTGTGCAGTGGCGGCTATTGTTATAGCCTGGGTTACGGTTTCCTATCAATCGATTAAAGCGGCCAAAGTTAACCCGGTGAGTTCTTTGCGGTATGAATAAACACGGATCAAATAGTCAATAGAACCGAGTATTACCCCGCCCGACTGCAAAGCCAAAAGAGTGCAGCCCACGCACGCTTAGCAGACGTATTATCATAGTATTAATATTTCTACCTTTGAAAGGTATGATTGCCTGTAAACAATATAGTCCGTCCCCGCTTTTACAAAGGCACATCAAATTCCATTATTTTTTTGAGCAGGCAGAAAATTCACAAAATGCTTACCACCTTGTTACGCCTGACGGCTGTATTGAAATAAATTTCAATCTTCAGTCGCCATACCGGAGAAAAGAGCAAAACGGGAAAGTTGAAAAGCAACATGATTTTTATTTAGTAAGCCGTTTTTCGGAGCGTTACTATTTACAAAGCACAGGGGATATAAAAATGATTGGCATACGCTTTTATCCCTGGGGAATAAGACCT
>CAZNRJ010000487.1:0-2769 GCA_964574945.1 uncultured Ohtaekwangia sp.
TTTTTTTACTGCCAGCATTGCGAACGAGACAAGCCTGGGTATGTTGCTGAAGGGAAATAGTTGGTCGGGTACCCCGGCAGACGGTCAAACAGTAGATCACATTGCAAGTTTTGGATATAAAATTCAACTTGTGTCACCATCACAACTGCCAATTTTTGTAAGTGCTGGTGATCATGTTCAGATACAGGCAGTAGCTCCCCTTGCTTCAAGTTTTGAGCTGTTTGTTAATGGCATTTCTACGGATACAAAGACAGGGCTAACGACATACACCTACACGCATACGGTTACAGAGAGTTCAGGGGTTGGTGAAGTCAAACTTATCGCGACTGCCGGAGTACAAACAGATGAACTTGAATTTCAGTATATACTATCAACCAGCAGCCCGGTTGTTTCACGACCCGCGGGGATAATTCCGGGAATAAATTATCATGATGGAGACGATACAAAAGTTACCCTCTGCCTTTGGGCGCCCTTGAAAACCTCTGTTTATGTAGTAGGAGATTTTGAAGAAGACTGGATTGTGTATCCCGATAACCTGATGAAAAGAGATGGCGAATTCTTTTGGATTGAGCTAAGCGGTTTGGCGGCAGGGCAGGAGTATGCATTTCAATATTTAGTGGATGAGCATATTTGGGTGGGCGATCCGTATGCTGATAAAATATTAGATCCCGAAGATCAATACATTCCAGCTTCAACGTACCCGAATTTAAAACCATTCCCATCAGCAGCGTTGCGGTCGAATTGGTATGAGAACAGGGTTTCAGTTTTTCAAACCGCACAGACTCCTTACGAGTGGCAAGTTTCAAACTTTGTGAAACCCGCGAAAGAAAATCTTGTTGTGTATGAATTGCTCATTCGTGATTTTTTCGATTCTGAAAATAGAAACTATCAAACACTGATTGATACAATCAGCTACTTTAAAAGATTAGGTATTAATGCAATCGAGCTAATGCCCGTAATGGAGTTTAATGGCAATGAAGGCTGGGGGTATAATCCAACGTTCATGTTTGCACCCGATAAATATTATGGCACCAAGAATAAGCTGAAAGAGTTCGTTGATGTATGTCACCAAAACGGTATTGCCGTTATTCTTGACATCGCCATGAACCATCAGGATGTACCGAATACGTATGCCTCCATGTATTTTGACTTTGCTCAGTTCAAACCTACTGCAAACAATCCGTGGTTTAATGTTACAGCCAGACATCCGTTTAATGTATTCTTTGATATGAACCATGCCAGTAGCTATACTATGGAATATTTGGATACGGTGAATCATTATTGGCTGAACGAATTTAATGTAGATGGCTTCCGGTTTGATTTATCGAAGGGCTTTACACAAAAGAATACCGGCAGCGATGTTGGCGCGTGGGGTGCGTATGATGCTTCTCGTATTTTTATTTTAAAACGGATGGCCGATCAAATCTGGGCGCACACGCCTGATGCCATAATTATTCTGGAACATTTTGCCGATAACACGGAAGAAAAGGAGCTGGCCTCTTATCGTGCCGGAGAAGGTAAGGGAATGATGTTGTGGGGAAAAATGAGTGAGCAGTACAATCAAAATACGATGGGCTATGCTTCAAATTCAGATATAAGCAATGTCTATTATAAAAACAGGACCTGGTCTGTACCGCATCTTGTTGGGTATATGGAAAGCCACGATGAGGAAAGAATGATGTTTAAGAATTTAACCTATGGCAATGCATCAGGAAGCTATTCTGTAAAGTCTGAAAATACAGCGCTTACAAGAATGCTTGCGGCAGGATTGGTTTTTTATACAATTCCCGGCCCTAAAATGATTTGGCAATTTGGTGAGTTGGGCTACGATAAGAGCATTAATACTTGCAGCGATGGCTCAATAAATCCACCCGGTGCAGAAGGCGGGGATGGTGATTGTCGTTTGTCAAACAAGCCTCTTCCCTGGGATGATCAAAAGGATTACTTCAGAAATCGATTATATGAACATACAGCCGACTTGCTCCGACTTAGAAATGAGTATGATGTGTTTACATCGGGTAATGCTACCATAGCAGGTGGTTCTACCTTGATAAAGCAGGTTACGCTTAAGAATAGCCCTTACACAGCCACACCCGCAAATGCAAATGAAATGAATGCGCAGATCGCTGTAAATTTTGAGGTGACTGTTCAATCTGTAGACGTCAGCTTCCCGCACGCAGGCACCTGGTACGATTACTATAATTATGGGACAGAAGTAAATGTTAGTTCTGCAACACTTACCATGGAACTTGCTCCGGGTGAGTATAAATTATTTACGGATGTTAAGATTACGAACCCTGTTGTTGTAACTGGTTTAACCGGGAAAGAGGTTACTGCCATTTCGGTTTATCCTAATCCGGTACAAAATATTTTAAAAGTTGAGATCGAAGAACCTATTCTTGAATTGAAGGTTCGAACACTTCAGGGAATGATAACAAGCCCAACGAGATTGTCCGCCAATACATGGGATGTTAGCGGGTTGTCAAGCGGGTTGTATGTGGCGGATGTAGTTACACATCATAGAAGGTATAAAGTGAAAGTTATTAAGGTCAACTGATAAACAGTATTCAGTGATTAAGGCTTGCATATTTGATTTGGATGGGGTGTTGGTCGACACCGCCCATTACCATTTCCTGTCATGGAAACGACTGGCGAAAGAGTTTGATTATGAGCTTACGGAAGAAATAAACCAGCAACTGAAAGGCGTTAGCCGCATGAAGTCGCTCGAGATTGTGATGAAGCATGCGAATGTTTCGTTAACGGAGCAGA
>CAZNRJ010000488.1:0-2768 GCA_964574945.1 uncultured Ohtaekwangia sp.
AATTGTTCGAGCGGTTGCGAATAAGAGGTTACTGTTAGTAACAGAAGCAGAGAGGTGATTAGATTTTTCATATCCGAAGGTAATAAAAGTTATAAATAATACGGAGCAGTCTCGAAACTGTCATCCCGGGCGAGCAATACAATCTTATAAATTATCTAACCTTAAACTCGACCCGGGATCTCGTATAGGAAATAGGATGAGATTCCGGGTCGCGCCAGACTCTGATATAAATTTTGATTTCAAAGTCAGAATGTAATTACAAAAATAGAATTGGCAAGCTTGCCCGGAATGACGTCTAAATAATCAGACTCCTATGTACCTATGTTCCTACTATGTTTTTAAAAAGAATCACTTCGCCTTCTTGACTTTCTTTGCCGCCACTTTCTTCACTGCCTTTTTAGCAGCTACTTTCTTAATGGCTTTCTTAGCAGCTTTTTTTACCGGCACCTCTGGTGCATCAGCATCTTCTTTTTTCTTGGCACCGCCAAAGCGACCCCATCGGCCTTTCTTCTCCGGTGTGTTCGCGGCAAGTGTAATACATTCTTCCAGGGTAAGTTCGGATGGTTCTTTTCCTTTCGGGATTTTCACATTCTTCTTACCTGCTTTGATGTACGGCCCGAACCGGCCATTCAAAACCTGTATCTCATCGTTGCCTTCAAATGCTTTGATCAACCGGTTGGCATCGAGTTCACGTTTCGCATGAATCAACTCAACAGCACGTTCAGGGGTAATCGTGTAAGGGTCTTCTCCTTTCGGGATAGAAATAAATTTTTTGTCGTGTAACACATACGGGCCAAAGCGACCGATGTTAGCCACCACGGGTTTTTCTTCGAAGTCGCCAAGCGCACGGGGCATCTTCATCAACTCAAGCGCATCGGCCAGTGTAATGTTTTCAATGAACTGCCCTACCCGTAAGGATGCAAACTTTGGTTTCTCACCGCCATTGTCATCAGGGTTTTCACCGAGCTGCACGTAAGCGCCATACTTACCAAGCTTCACATATACATTCTTGCCCGTCTTTGGGTCAACACCGAGTTCTTTACTTTTATTGGCAACAGAAGAACGTTCAACCAATTCAGTTTTTTCCACCGTTTTATGGAACGGTGTATAGAACTGACTCAACATCGTTTGCCACTTCAGCTTGCCGCTGGCGATTTCATCAAATTCTTTTTCTATTTCAGCAGTGAATGAATAATTAGTGATGTCTGAAAAATGCTCCACCAGGAAATCATTCACGATCATGGCCGTGTTGGTAGGGAATAGTTTGTTACTCTCCGCCCCGGTATTTTCTGTTTTTGTTATGGATTCAATCGCATTCGATTTAAGCACATGCATTTTGTAATGCCGCTCCACTCCTTCCCTGCTTTCTTTCACAACATACCCACGCTTTTGCACAGTCGAAATTGTTGGCGCATAGGTGGAGGGCCGGCCAATACCCAGCTCTTCTAATTTCTTAACCAAGCTTGCTTCGGTATAACGGGCCGGGTGGCGCGAGAAAGTTTGTGTTGCCGAAAGCTGATCTAAGTCCAACACCTGCCCCACATTCAGTGGCGGAAGTACCTTACCACTTTCTTCGTCTTCCGAGTCGTCATCATCTTTCGACTCCATATATACTTTCAAAAATCCTTCAAACTTGATTACTTCGCCCGAAGCAGTCATGGTTCTTGGATTGGTTGAAATAGCAATCGTTGCAGTAGTTCGCTCCAATTCGGCATCTGCCATTTGCGATGCAATGGCTCGTTTCCAAATCAAGTCATACAAGCGTTCTGCATTGCGATCCATGCCCGGACTCATCACCGAAAAATCCGTAGGCCGAATGGCTTCGTGGGCTTCCTGTGCGTTTGCCGATTTGGTTTTAAACTTGCGCGTTTGAATAAATTCTTTTCCGTATGCCGATTGAATTTGATTCACCGCTCCTTTCACCGCATCTTCCGAAAGATTCAATGAATCGGTACGCATATAAGAAATCTTACCCGCTTCATACAGTTTCTGCGCCACCATCATGGTTTGCGAAACAGAGAAACTTAATTTTCTTCCTGCTTCCTGTTGCAACGTGGATGTTGTAAACGGAGGTGCCGGGGATTTCTTTGCGGGCTTTTTTACTAAATCGGAAATAGAAAACGTAGCGCCTTTGCAGGATTCTAAAAAAGCTAACGCATCTTTCTCTTCACTAAATTTTTCTGAAAGGTCTGCGATCAGCTGCTTTCCGTTTCCCAAATCAAAAATGGCAGAAACTTTGAACGATGATTTCGCTTCAAACTTTTCGATATCGCGTTCACGCTCTACTACCAATCGCACAGCAACAGACTGCACCCTGCCTGCGGAAAGACCCGTGCTAATTTTTTTCCAAAGGATGGGCGATAGTTCAAACCCTACCAACCGGTCCAATAACCTGCGTGCCTGTTGTGCATTCACTAAATCAATATCAATACCGCGCGGGTTTTGAATGGCATTTAAGATGGCACTTTTTGTAATCTCTGTAAAAACTATTCTCCGCGTGTTCTTATCATTAAGATCGAGCACTTCTTTTAAGTGCCACGAAATGGCTTCCCCCTCACGGTCCTCATCGCTTGCTAAGTAAACCATTTCGGCCTCCTTCGCTAACTCTTTTAATTTCTTTATGACATCCTTCTTATCAGGCGAGACCTCATACGTAGGTTCAAAATTATTTTCTATGTCGATTGCACCGTTGCCTTTTGCAAGGTCGCGGACGTGACCCATGCTCGATGAGACCTTATAATCCTTACCTAAATAGCCTTCTATCGTCT
>CAZNRJ010000489.1:0-2766 GCA_964574945.1 uncultured Ohtaekwangia sp.
ACCTTCGAGGTGTCAGACACCTTCAAAGATTCAGGCGTCAAGACACCTCGAAGGTGTCAGACGCCTTCAAAGACCCAGGCGTCAAGACACCTCGAGGTGTCAGACGCCTACAAAACATAAAAGCAAAGTTATGCGTGTTGCCAATAAATTTGATTTCAAACAATTCTCTGTGCATCACGATCGCTCATCCATGAAGGTAGGCACCGATGCCGTGTTGTTAGGTGCATGGGCGGATATCACACATGCAAAAAGAATTTTAGATGTTGGAACAGGCTCTGGTGTGATGGCACTCATGCTGGCCCAGCGAACGAACGAAAAAATTCACATTGATGCCATTGACATTTCATTAAATGATTGTGAGCAAGCCCGGGAAAATGTTTCCCGCTCACCCTGGCCTGAGAAAATTTCCGTACATCATAGTTCGTTGCAACATTTTGGAAACGAACGCTACGACCTTATTGTGAGTAACCCGCCTTACTTCATCAATAGTTATAAACCGCCTATCCCCGATAGGGCCAATGCACGACATACAGAAACGTTGGGACACCATGAGCTTCTTCTTCATGCTAAACGACTGGTAAACTCAACCGGCAAGCTGGCGGTTGTTTTGCCTCTTACCGAAGCCAATCAATTTCAGGAAAGTGCGCAACCGGGTGGCTGGCACTGTGTAAGAAAATGCACATTCCAATCTAAGATCAACAAACCGATTGAACGCGTTATGCTGGAATTTCAATTGGTTGAAAGTCAATTCAAAGATGAGAGATTAGTCTTGTATGATGAAAATTCCGAATGGTCGGCTGCTTATCGCGATTTGACTAAAGATTTCTACTTAAAGCTGTAGCCCAGTAAAAACAAGTTCCTGCCCTTTCGAATTTTTCACCCTGGTTATCAGTAAGTTACAATTAAGATAATACATGTTTAAACATATATTTGAAAATTGGTGTTATACTTGTACACCAAAAAAGAAACTTAAAAATTAAACACATGAAAAAACTTAATGTATTAGCTGCCCTTTTATTCATAACCGGGATGGCAACTGCTCAAACAACGTGGGATCTTGATAAAGCACACACCAACATCCAGTTCAACGTTACACACATGGTAGTGTCCGAAGTCAATGGTTCGTTTACGGATTTTGATGCAAAGGTTGTGAGTAAATCGGATGATTTCAACGGAGCTGAAGTAACTTTTACAGCAAAAACAGTTTCTGTAAACACAGGCAATGAAAACAGGGACAAGCATTTGAAGTCAGATGACTTTTTCAATGCTGAACAATTTCCTGAGATTAAGTTCAAAGGTAACATTGTAAAAACAGGTGGTAAATATCAATTGAAAGGCGACTTCACAATGCGTGATGTAACCAAGCCCGTTGTGTTTGACATTTCTTACGGAGGTCAGATTGATACAGGCCGTGGCGTAAAGGCCGGTTTTAAATTTACCGGAAAAGTGAACCGCCTTGAGTATGGATTGAAGTGGAGCAACAAATTGGCAACCGGAGAATTAGCCGTAGCTGACGAAGTAGAAGTGGTTGTGAAAGTTGAGTTGAACAAGGCAAAATAATAACGATCTTTGATAGATAGCGATTGCAGCATCACGTTGCAATCGCTTTTTTTAAAATGAACATAGAAGAAGAAATAAAGCAAACTAAATTTAGAAACGTGCAACAAAAAACGATTCTAAATATTCTCTTCACCTCCAACTGGATTCAGAATAAGCAAAAGGAATTTTTTGAACCTTACGGGATTACCGGCCAGCAATATAATATCCTTCGGATTTTAAGAGGGCAGCACCCTAATCAAATCTCGGGTGCCGAAATTAAAAACCGCATGCTCGATAAAAACTCAGATGTATCGCGTTTGCTCGATCGCCTGATTGGAAAAAATCTTGTTATCAAAAGTCAGTGCCCAAAAGACAAGCGTGCATCAGACATATCAATCTCCGATTCTGGCCTGAGCTTACTCCTAAAATTAGATGCAGCTATGGACCTGTTAGACGGACAACTCATGTCACTCTCCCCCGAGGACGCTTCGCAGCTAAGTTCCTTGCTTGATAAAAGTCGGGGTTAAAAATCTAAAACACATAGAAACATAAGGGCAGGATAATACTTGTCGCTTTCATTTTATCTCAATAAACTCTATGTGGCTATGTGGTTAAAGCATTTAAATCTTCTTAAACTCAGCCTTTACAAAACTCATCAGTTCGTGAATGTATTCGCGGCTAAAATCAAATTTGATTCCGGCTGCTTTATAAATTTCCGGTATGGTAGTCAGGTTGCCCAGCTTCAATGCATTCATATAACCCTCCAGTCCCTTCTTTTTATCCAGCTTATAATTGCGCCATAATGCGATAGCACCTAATTGTGCCATTCCATACTCTATGTAATAAAAGGGAACCTCATATAAATGAAGTTGTTTTTGCCATAGGTAATCGCGGTTTTCATTCAGTCCGCTCCAATCGGTAACTGTATCCGTAAAACGGGCAAACACTTTGTTCCAATGTTCAATTCGTTCTGCTTCCGTATGCGTTGGATTTTCATACAACCAATGCTGGAACTGATCGATGGTGGCCACCCACGGCAGGGTTTCAATAATATCTTCCAACTGCTCGCGTTTCGCACGTTTCAAATCTTCTTCATTCGGAAAGAAGATATTCCATTGGTCCATTGAAATTAATTCCATCGACATGGAGGCCAGTTCGGCCACTTCCATGGGGGGCGATTTAAAATCAGACAATGCTAAATCTTTGGTAAGAAAATTATGCACAGCA
>CAZNRJ010000490.1:0-696 GCA_964574945.1 uncultured Ohtaekwangia sp.
TACATTTACGGTATCGGCCGTAGGTCTGCTCAACGAATTCTTACGCAGGTAGGAGTTAACTTCGATAAGAAGGCCAAGGAATGGAATGATGAGGAGTCAAATGCAATTCGTGCCGCTATTGCGGAACAATTCAAAATTGAAGGCGCCTTGAAATCAGAGGTTCAATTGAGCGTAAAGCGCCTGATGGATATTGGTTGTTATCGTGGCTTGCGCCATCGCAGGGGATTGCCTGTGCGTGGACAGACTACCAAGAACAATGCCCGCACACGCAAAGGAAAGCGTAAGACGGTAGCGAACAAGAAGAAGGCGACTAAAGGTTAATAATTAAATAAGCATAATAAACTTTTCTGTATGGCAGCACCTGTTGAAAAGAAGAAAGATAAAAGTAAGAAGCGCGTTGTAACCGTGGAGGCTATTGGCCAGGCACACGTGCGGGCTACGTTTAATAATATTATCATCTCAATGACTAACTCAACTGGTCAGGTAATATCATGGGCGTCTGCAGGAAAGATGGGATTCAAAGGATCCAAGAAAAACACTCCGTATGCAGCCCAGGTTGCAGCACAAGAGTGTGCAACTAAAGCCTTTGAATTAGGATTGCGTAAAGTAGAAGTTTTTGTAATCGGGCCCGGTGCCGGAAGAGAGTCTGCTATTCGTAGCATTCAGGCTTCAGGTATTGAAGTGATGATCATCAAA
>CAZNRJ010000490.1:706-2313 GCA_964574945.1 uncultured Ohtaekwangia sp.
AAAGAAGAGTTTAAAAACATAAAGTCAAAGATAAGTCATGGCAAGATACACAGGCCCTAAAGCGAGAATCTCAAGAAGGTTTAATGAGCCTATTCTGGGTGATAGCAAGGCACTTCTTAAGAAGAACTATCCTCCGGGCATGCACGGTAAAGGAAAGAGACGCAAGCAATCTGAATACGCAATTCAGTTGGCCGAGAAGCAAAAGGCAAAATTTATTTATGGTGTGTTAGAGCGCCAGTTCGAGAATATTTTTGACAAGGCATCGCGTAAGAAAGGCGTTACAGGTGAAGTATTGTTACAAATGCTGGAGTCTCGTCTTGATAACATGGTGTACCGTTTGGGTGTAGCCCCCACGCGCAGGGCAGCTCGTCAATTGGTTGTTCACAAGCACATCACTGTAAATGGTGAAGTAGTGAATATCCCTTCAGCAAACCTGAAAGCTGGCGATAAAGTAGGCGTGCGTGAAAAGTCTAAATCATTGGAGACGATTACAAATTCATTAGCGGTGCAAAGCGCTAAAAAATATAATTGGCTTGAGTGGGAAAGTGGTGAAATGGAAGGGAAGATTATTAACCTACCGCTTCGTCAGGATATTCCAGAAAATATCAACGAGCAGTTGATCGTTGAATTGTACTCGAAGTAATTCTTAACCTTAATCAAAACGTTATGTCAATATTAGCATTTCAAATGCCGGAAAAAGTGGTAATGGAGAAGTCAGATGACTTCCATGGCCTTTTTACCTTCAAACCTCTGGAAAAAGGATATGGTGTTACGATCGGAAACGCGTTAAGAAGAATTCTTCTTTCTTCGCTGGAAGGGTATGCCATTACCGGAATTAAAATTCCTGGTGTGTTGCATGAGTTTTCTACCATCGAAGGCGTAGTAGAAGATGTAGCTGAAATCATTTTGAACTTAAAGCAAGTTCGTTTCAAGAAAGTGTCTGACAATTTTGACAGCAAAATTGTTGTAACGATTAAGAAGCAAAAGGAATTCAAGGCAGGTGATATTGCAAAATTCACCTCAGCATTTGAAATCTTAAATGCAGGTCATGTGATCTGTAATTTGGATGAAACTGCCCAGTTTGAAATTGAGCTTACTATTGAAAAAGGAAGAGGCTACTTACCTGCAGAGGAGAATAAGCCTAATGAGCAGGTTTTTGGGTTCATTCCAATCGATGCCATTTTCACGCCTGTTAAGAATGTAAAATACAGCGTAGAAAATACCCGCGTTGAACAAAAGACTGACTACGAAAAGTTGTTGATCGATATCGAGACGGACGGTTCAATTCATCCTGAAAAGGCATTGGAAGGTGCAGCGTTCATCTTGATTCAGCACTTCAGGTTATTCTCTGATAAGTCTATTGAACTCGAAACCGGTAAGGATAGTGAAGTTGAGCAAGTGGATGAAGAAATGTTGCATATGCGCAAACTTCTTAAAACCTCTTTGCATGACTTAGATCTTTCGGTAAGAGCTTACAACTGCCTGAAGTCGGCAGATGTAAAGTCATTGGGAGACCTGGTTCAACTGGATATTTCAGACATGATGAAGTTCAGGAACTTCGGTAAGAAGTCGCTGGCAGAATTGGAGCAATTAGTAGCAGAGAAGAA
>CAZNRJ010000490.1:2323-2764 GCA_964574945.1 uncultured Ohtaekwangia sp.
AGAACCTTACGTTTGGTATGGATCTCTCCAAGTATAAACTCGATGAAGATTAAATCATGAGACACGGTAAAAAAATAAATCACCTCGGAAGACAGTCAGCGCATCGCCATGCGTTACTTTCGAATATGGCATCTTCGTTAATTCTGCATAAGCGAATTACGACTACAGTGGCCAAAGCTAAAGCCTTGAGAAAGTATGTGGAACCTTTGATTACAAAAGCAAAGGACAACACCACACACTCAAGAAGAACTGTGATGGCTTATCTTCAGAACAAGGAGTCGGTAACGGCTTTATTTGGCGAAGTGGCAGGCCGCACGGCCGACCGTCCGGGAGGATATACCCGTATCATCAAATTTGGCGATGCCAGGTTGGGCGATGCTGCAGAAATGTGCTTAATGGAATTGGTTGATTTCAACGACATCTACAAGAAAGATGGCGCTG
>CAZNRJ010000491.1:0-2752 GCA_964574945.1 uncultured Ohtaekwangia sp.
TTACAACCAACCCGGCACCCGTTAACCTTGTATCGCGCACCCATGGAAAAATAACCTTGCTCAAAGGCGATAACCAATTATGTAATGACGGGGACGTGATAGCGTATATTCAATCTAATGCCGATGTAAAAGCTGTGCTGGCGCTTGAAAAGGATTTGCAAGACAAAAACCAAAATATTATTCCATCGGGTTCATTGGGCGACCTGCAGCCGTATTATTCCTTATGGCTCAATGCCCAAAGTGCCATTACCTTGTTTCATCAAACAGAAGCTTTCGATAAACAAATAGTGCAATTAAACAGGCAATTAGGCACCTATAAAAAACTGAATAAATCATTGCTTGGCCAGCAGCAGATTACGAAACAAGAATTACAACTGGCTTTGGAAAAATTCAAAACCGATTCAATCCTCTATATACAAAAGGTGACGGCTGCCATGGACTATAACCAATCAAAAACAACCTGGCTGCAGCAGCAACGGGCTGCCAAGACTATTGAAGCCACGTTGCTCACCAATGAACTACAGGTAAACCAACTGCAAAAGCAGGTTACCGACCTTCAATTACAAAAAGGGGAACAACAACAAACATTGCAGTTGAATACTGCAAACACACACGATGAATTACTTGGTAGAATAGCACAATGGAAAGAAACCTTTTTGCTGACCGCCTCCGGAAAAGGACGTGTTGGTTACCTTGGTTTTTTTGAGAACAATACATTTATTGAAACGAACCGGTCATTATTTTCAATTATACCGGACGGTGGCCGGTTAATAGCGCGCGCAGAGTTGCCGATCTTTGGTTCCGGAAAAGTAAAAATTGGCCAAGCTGTTAATATCCGGCTGGATAATTATCCCTTTGAGCAGTTTGGTTTGCTGCGCGGTACTATCCGTGCAATATCAGAAATACCCAACGAAGGAAAATACTATATTAGTATTGATTTGCCTGATCAACTACTGACTACTCAAAAGAAGATGCTGGCTTTTAAACAGCAATTGGCCGGCTCTACAGAAATAATCACAGAAGATTTAAGGTTGTTGGAAAGGTTCTTCTACCAGTTTAGGAGTTTATTAAAACGGACGGAATAATCCTGCGCAAAATTCCATTTCCGAAATCACAACGAGACAGAGTATTTACTCGACCCAATTGGTTGATAATAAATTTAATTTTTTTAAGTGCCTAAACAATGGCTCAAAGTCATAGAGCCCGATGTAATTAGGTTTCAAAGAGTTTTCTAAATAAATGGCTGGAGTATGGTTAATGTTATTTTGAATTATCCAGGAAAACCAAGATTTAACAATTTCTTCCACGGCCACATCAAATTTAGTATCAGCATTCAATTCTTCCAGCACTGACTTCGAATATAGACCTTTAAGATAGTCAATAGCATCAGTGTCTCCATACTTTAGTTTTCTTTTTACAAGTGCCTTTGCTTTTTCGATTGAAGAAGAATCTCCTGTAGAAAGGAGTATATTAAATTGAATGTCTTGATATCGAGCAGCTAAATAGATTATTTCATAGAACGTAACCATGCATGGAGCACATGAAAGACTCAGCACAACTGTAATTTTGAAGTCGCCATTATTAAGTTTAATCGTTTCTGGGAATTCACCTCTAAATACAATCTTGTTTGCAGCGATAGAAGCTTTCATCACTTCTGGTGAACTGAAAAAAATTAATTTTCTCTTTTCATAGGCAAGAACTTGGTTCTGAGCTATCTCATCTCGAAAAGTCAGCCAGGATAACACAGGGATAGAAAACGAAAAAATTGTTAGTGCTATACTAGTCGAGGTAATCAAGCCCACAAAACCAATATTGGAAATATATAATACTATGAATTCAGACCAAAGGACGATCATAACGAGCATACACAAGGGGCATAATTGTTTAGCAACTCGCCCCTGATAATAGATAGAAAAGAACGTATATGGCAACGATAGAGCCGATAATAAAAAAAGGAGAAATAAAATAGAGCCCTGATCAGTTAAAACAGCAATTGACAAACTGATAAATCCTCCTACAAAGTAAAATACGCCAACCTCACTCATTCTGAAAATCCAAAAACTACTTGCATTCGAAAGTGAAACTTTATCACAGCCAATATTCTTACTGATACCTCCCATTGAACAGACTGTATCCGTCAATTTCGTATTCAGGCCAAAGTCTTTAAACAGCAGTAATAAAGAAAAAGAGATGCCTAATACTTTTAATAGAAAAAGGGAAACAAAGACCCCAGAGAACCTTGCATCTGTTAAAAAGGAAACTAACAGAGTTGATAATAGGACAAGGGAAATTATCTTAGAAATTTTCTTCTTTTTTTTATCTACTATGTAATCCCTGTTTCCACGGCTTATCGAGTACTCGCCTTTTTCTGCTAATAAGGATACTCCAATCCATTTTGATTTAAAACTCGAAAGAGATTCAGTCACATCTCCGTTTTCAGAGTCAAAGTAAGTAATAGAATCCTCTGAATTTATCTTTCGAATTACGACAAATTTGTTTCCCTCCTCACCTTTAATAAAAGCAACCGAGGGACCTACAACCTGGCTTAATTGACTTACTGAAATCTTAACTGGAATGTTTTCAATATTAAAATCATCCAACAGAGCTGCAATGGACATTAAAGTTGGGAAATCTTTATGTACCATTAAAAAATCTTTGACATAATCAACAGAAAATGATATTTTGAGTTCTGTCAAAAGATCAATTGCAATGTCAACAAGATTCTTCTCTTCAGGTTTCAGGTTAGCCATAA
>CAZNRJ010000492.1:0-2517 GCA_964574945.1 uncultured Ohtaekwangia sp.
GTGAAACCAATTCCTTCCAACACCTCTTCGGCTTTGGATTGCATCGTATAGCCATCCAACTGCTCAAACTTTTCCTGCAGGTTGGTTAACTTTTCAACTAAATCATCCGAGTAATCGTGCTCAAGCTTATGAAGTATTTTCTCGATTTGACGTTGCGTATCCACCGCTTCTTTGAAAGCGCCCATGGCAACGGTTAAGATGGCATCATCTGTTTGGTAGGAGAGAAGGTCTTGATTTAGAAATCCAATAGTACAATCCTTGGCTTTGCTGATGGAGCCGCTGTTGATGCTTAAATCTCCATCAATAATTTTTAACAAGGTGGACTTACCCCGGCCATTAAGCCCGATAAGCCCGATTTTATCGTCAGGTTTAATAAACATGGAGGCATCCTCGTAAAGAGCCCGGCCACCGATGTAGTAAGAAATGTTAGAAATCGAGATCATTTTAACTAAAAATTCCTGCAAAGTTAACCTTAAAATGGGCTTGAGCCAATGTTTTGCGCAATCAGGAAAATCTGGTGTAAAATCAGTTAACTATTTGCGATTACCCTGCGATATTTGATTCCTAATCAGATCAAACTAATCATGAACAAATTTAAAGCAGTTGTATTATTGGCAGGTGTAGGATTTCTAACAGCCTGCACTTCGCCAAAAGAAGAAGAGATTACGGACTTATCGCTTAGCGCGATCAAACTGCCGCCCGGGTTTTCAATCAGTGTATATGCCGATGTGGACAATGCGCGATCGATGGCCTTGTCACCCGAAGGAACTCTGTATGTTGGAAACCGTGATGGTAATAAAGTGTATGCGGTTAAAGATACAGACGGAGATTTTATAGCGGATAAAAAGTGGATCCTCGACTCGGGGTTGAACATGCCCAACGGAGTTGCCTTAAAAGACGGTGACCTTTACGTGGCCGAGGTAAGCAGGATTTTAAAGTTTGCCGATATCGAAAGCAAGCTGGATAACCCGGGTGAACCAACGGTTGTGTATGATAAGTTTCCTACCGAAACTCATCATGGCTGGAAGTACATTGCGTTTGGCCCTGATGGAAAGCTATATGTGCCGGTAGGAGCTCCTTGCAATATTTGCGAACCGGAAGATCCAATCTTTGCCGCCATCCATAGAATGAATGCCGATGGAACGGGCCTTGAATTGTTTGCCAGTGGCATTCGCAATACCGTTGGTTTTACCTGGCATCCGGAAACAAAAGACCTTTGGTTTACTGATAACGGGCGCGATATGTTGGGTGATGATATTCCTCCTTGCGAGCTTAACGCTGCGCCAACGGCTGGTTTGCATTTTGGTTATCCGTATTGCCATGGTGGAACTATCAAAGACCCTGAGTTTGGACACAAGCGTGCCTGCGATGAATTTGTAAAGCCGATGCAACAATTGGGTGCACATGTTGCTCCATTGGGGCTAAAGTTTTATACAGGCGATATGTTTCCTTCGGAATACAAAAATCAAATCATTTTGGCCGAGCATGGTTCGTGGAACCGATCAAAGAAAAGCGGGTATAAGCTGAGTATCGTCAAGCTACAGGATGGAAAGGTTATTAGTTATGAACCTTTTGTTACGGGTTGGTTAGATGAAGAAGCTCAAAAGGCTTCAGGCCGACCTGTTGATGTGGTGCAAATGCCAGATGGCTCTTTACTTGTTTCGGATGATCACGCGGGAAAGATTTATCGGATCGTTTATAAGGGCTAACTTAACCAGAAATTTCACCACAGAGGCACTGAGGTTTACCTTCAGTCCATATACATGAAGGTTTTAAAAACTTCGGGCGTAGACTATTCTTTATGCCTCCGTGCCTCAGTGGTGAAAATCATTAAAAATCATCCGCCACTTCCTCCACTTTCTTACCCTTATCTTCATACATCAGTCTTATAACGGGCCCTGACCGGTAAGTAAGTTTTAGTTCTTTCCGATGCCCTTTATACACAAGGCTCAACGTTGAACCTTTCCAGTAATAACTTTCGGTGCGAATACTGTAAGTAGCTTTTCCATACGATTTCTCAAGTCCCCGCATGATGTTGGGGTCTTTAGGGGTAGTTACATCAATTTCGTAGATCAACCCTTTATATGTCTTCAACGATATTTTCTTAACAGCCACATCGCCAATCGTCATATAATCGGGATCCACTGTTTCGTAAACGGAAGCCGGAAACTCCTTTCTTTCGATAATGTCTTTTTTAAACACGGTCCCCTTAATGCTGTCGATGTGTGTACCAAGTTTGATTTCTTTAAATCCATTTCTTCGATCCAGTTCACCAATTTCTTGTGCGTAAATACTTGTCGACAGGATAATAAAAAGGAGGGTAATCTTTTCTTTCATAGAAGCTTTGGCTCATTAAACTGAATAGGGATTGCCACCTTTACAGTATCCCACAGCAAGACAATCTCGGCTTTATTATTCTTTTGATCAACCAGTATGGTGAATGGCTCATACACCGCTTCTTGTAAAATTTGTATGGGAACTGTGAATCGCATTACATCTGTCATTACATTGTAATTG
>CAZNRJ010000492.1:2527-2748 GCA_964574945.1 uncultured Ohtaekwangia sp.
TGATAATGATTGTCCAGCTTTCCTTTTCAGGGATGGTGAAGATAGAGTAGCTGCCGGCCTTTAGGGTTGTGTTGTTGATTTGAATATCCTGTGTAATCGTTATTTCGGTTGCTTCGTTGGCGCCCGTGCGCCACACCTCACCGTAGGGCACCAGTTTCCCAAAAATAACCCGCCCGTTTTTATGCGGCTGGCTATACGTTATTTTCAGATAGGTATCCTTA
>CAZNRJ010000493.1:0-2033 GCA_964574945.1 uncultured Ohtaekwangia sp.
TCAGGGGGCGCGATATTTCCTTCCTGGGGGGCGGCTTCGATGATTATTTTTCCTCGGGCTGGGTAGGTCGCTATTTGCAACAAGAGTTTGCACCTAAAACATATCCTGACGATTTCCCTAATCCGCAAATGAAAGATCCGCTTGCCATTGAAATGGGAAGTGATGTGTCATTGATATTCCATCAGGATGGAAACATTCCTACTTCTATTTCATTAAACGATCCGCAAAGCTTTGCCAGGTTGGTTGAAGAACTGGAAGGATTTACAGACCAGGGAATTGATCCACGCGGCAAGCCTCCGCTGGCGTTAGAAAATTCTCCTTATGGAAAAGAACTCAATTGGATTTTAGGACTTGAAGATAAATCGCAAGACTATGCCGAGCGGCTTTACGATGTGTACAAAGCAGCTTCTGCATCTTCAGTAACGTATCCTGAGCGATATCCTTTCAATGCACCTAAAGGCAGCATGCGAAATGGATTAACGCCACAACTGCAACTGATTGCGCGCTTGTTAGATGGTGGCGGACCAGGACTTGGCGTAAAAACAAAAGTATTCCTCGTAAAGATGGGCGGCTTTGATACGCATGCCGAGCAAGTTGAAAGCTATGACCCCACTATGGGGCAGCATGCCGCATTGATGTATCACATCGCATCCGCCATGAAAGCGTTCCAGGAAGATTTGAAAGCGCGTGGATTAGAAGACCGTGTGTTAACGGTAACTACTTCTGAATTTGGAAGGCGTGTGCGTGCCAATGGAAGTTACGGAACCGATCATGGCACAGGGGCACCGGTTATGATTTTTGGAAAGGGAGTTCAGCCAGGGGTAGTTGGGGTTGTTCCTGATCTAAACCAACAGAATGTGGAAATGCAGTATGATTACCGGCAAGTGTATGCCAACCTGCTGCGCGACTGGATGCTGGTAGATGAAAATAAAATAAACAACGATATTTTCTTTAAGGACTTCTTAAACGGACCAAAAGAAGATGGAACGGGAAATTATCAACCGCTTCCGTTGGCACAGCAGGTTATCTCAGGGGTTTCGGAAGGTTTTATTAATAACCGATTTAGTTTAGAAAACTGCTACCCTAATCCGGCCAACGAGTTTACCGTTATTAATTTCAAAATCAATAGCACAAACCTTGTTGACCTTGTTTTAAAAGATAACCAGGGACGAACGCTCAGGAATATTTTACATGAAGAACGGGCTGAGGGGCTACATTCGGTGCGCGTGGATGTTACCGACTTGCCAACTGGCATTTATTTTTATAGTTTAAAAACCGGATTCTTTCAGGATACTAAAAAACTTATCGTTACCCGTTAATGCCTTCTATGAAACGACTTATACCGTTACTCATTATTCTTTCAGTGTCACTGGCCGCGCAGGCTCAAGTCAAAAAAAAGAAAGGTGGCATTGCTGCCAAGCCAAGCCAACAAAACAAATTTTTAGAAAAGCAATGGTGGCTGGGTTTTAAAGCAGGCACCAATCTCTCCCAGGCTGTGCCCATTAAGCGATACATGATAGCCACCCCCACCAATTATTCGCAGGCATTGAATGAAAAGGTATATGATTCGTTCAACGAATTAGGAGGACAGGCAACCCTGGAAGCGACCTTTTATTATAAAGGATTCTCCTTTAGCACTCAGCCCACCTATCGGCACAGCCGGTTTTCCTACTCAAACCAATTTCAGTGGACCAATCCTGAAAATAGTGCCGAGCGATTAGTGCTCAAGTATGACCAGGAACAAAAAATTGATTATGCCGACTTTCCGTTGATTTTTAAGTATGACATTCTTAGAAATAAGCTTAGGCCCTACATTCAAGTTGGCGTTTTCTATTCCTTGCTGATTAATGCCAACAAATCGATAAAAATATCAGGTACCGACTATGCTTCAGGGGGTACCAATCAATTCAGTAACCAGGAAATCATTGTGGGCGCAAAAGATTTATTCGATAACTATTGGGGTATAATGGGTGGTGCGGGCCTGGATTATAATTTAGGGAATGTGCGTATTGTGTTAGATGTTTCTTATTGGA
>CAZNRJ010000493.1:2043-2729 GCA_964574945.1 uncultured Ohtaekwangia sp.
GCTAACCGGTTTGGTAACGACCGGCTGGCTGGTGTTGGCGATGCACAGGACGATCTCGACCTGAATAATATCGTTATCTCAGCAGGGGTACTTTTCCCGATGCGTTTCCTTAGCAACAGTTTCAAAACTTTAGATCGTTAATCTTATGCGTCTTTTAGCTATAGCAATTATTACCCTCGTTTTTATTGGTTGTTCCAATGATTCCGACCCGGCAGCCGACAAAGCAAGCTTCACACGCATTTACGATAACAATAAGTACAATGCATCCTTCTTTCCGATCGATATAAAGCAAACCCCTGATGGCGGTTATCTTATATTAGGTGGCAGAAGAATTGAAGGCTCAAATTTCAGTGGAATCTACCTGATGAAGGTAGATGAATTTGGCGGTTTTATTTCGGAACAGGAAGTGGACGAAAACTTTGTAAATCCAATTGGCCCGTTATTGGAAAGCGGAGGCAACTACTTTTTCTTTTGTATGAATTCAGTTGGGTTACAAGCTCAGTTGTTCCAGGTAGATGCTGAAGCTGCATTAGGTAATCCCGTTAGTGTAGGAGGTTCCTACCCGGCTGCGGCAGCCATGGATGGCAATAACTTTCTGTTGCTTAGTTATGACAACTTTAATAAAACTTCGGTGGTCTCGGTGGTTACACCTGCCGGCTCAATAACGCAATCCAAAAGCTTTAGTA
>CAZNRJ010000494.1:0-216 GCA_964574945.1 uncultured Ohtaekwangia sp.
TCATTACGAACCACCCTACAGGGCCTGCACACGCACAACCCACGATAATAACCCAGGTAAACTCCTGAGCAATGAGTTGAACAATGGAAACCTCTGAAGCTCCTAATACTTTTCGGATGCCGATCTCACGTGTTTTTCGTTCTGTTGTAAACGTAACAAGCCCAAATAACCCCAGGCAAGCTACGATAATAGCCAGTGCGGTAAATCCCTGAAACA
>CAZNRJ010000494.1:226-2713 GCA_964574945.1 uncultured Ohtaekwangia sp.
GTTCTTCCTCGTGGTAAAGTTGATTAAAGGCATCGTCCAGAAAATAAAATTCAAAAGGAGCCGTGGGCTTTTGTGCTTCGTAGAAGGTATGAATCTGTTTTACCGTTTCGTTCAGATTATTTGTGTTTAATCGGATGTACATTGATTTACTATATTCTTTACGAGCTAACTCATCCGGTTCGGCAACAAAGAATAGGACTCCTTCAATTTTTTGTTTGAGTGAAATAAAGTTAAAGTCTTTAACAACACCCATGATTTTACTAGGTGTATTGCCTAACTCTAATGTGGCACCCATATCGTGCTCGGTTAGTTTTAAGTTTTCAAGACCTGTTTGATTTACAACTATATCGCCCGAATTAATGCCCTCTTCAGCCTGATGATGCAACGGGATGTTAAGCGTGGTAAAAAAATTCTTATCAACCGTCATCACCTGGATGAAAATTTCTTCTTTGGTAGTAGGGGTTTTAGTAAAAAATCCACCCATACCTTCTCTAAATAAAGACACACTGGCCTGTCCGATTTCTTTAACCGTAGCCAATGAGGCTACCTGATTATAAAAATCGATCGAAGGATGTTCACCATCTGTTTTCACCACTAACACCTGCTCTTTGTTTATTCCAATTTCACGGTTGCGCAAAAAGGTTAACTGATCTTGAATGATAAGACTGGCAAAGATTAACACCATGGAAACCCCAAACTGAAACGTTGTGAGCCCCTTGCGTATCCAGGCTCCCTGGGAGCCGCGGCTCTGCTGACCTTTTAATACCGAAGCCGGTTTAAACCCGGAAAGCACCAGGGCAGGATAAGACCCTGCCAGAAACACACAAGCGGTGAGCAAAGCAGAAACCAGTATAAAAAATTGTGGTGACGATAAGAATGCGGTGCTGATGTCAATGCCAATCCATTGCCGTGCGTGCGGGAACGTAAGAGCAATGATCAGGTAAGCAATGGCGAAAGAAAAAATAGTCATCGCGGCAGACTCTACATAAAACTGACTTGCTAACGAGCCCCGCGTTGCACCGGCTACTTTACGAAGGCCTACTTCTTTGGCACGTGTAGTTGCCCGTGCGGTAGTCAGGTTCATGTAGTTTACCAGCGCCAGCACCAACACTAAGAAAGCAACACTGGAAAATATAATCAGTTGATTAATGTTTTCAGGAAGTTTCTTTAACGGCCGGAGTGTGTATGTTTCGTTCGCGGAATCTTTAACAATCTGAGTAATGGTTTTTTCAACATCACTGGTTTGCAGGCCGTGCTCCAATAATAAAAAGGTAGGGTATGCCCCTAAGCTAGCTCGTTCAATTTCCGGGTATTCATTCAACAATGCTAACGTTGGAAAAGAAGCAACAAAATCATATTGAAGGGATGAGTTTGAGGGTGCAGGCTCAACAATGCCGGCAACTTCAAATTGTGTTTTTCCTTCGTAGGTAATGTAACGGCCAATAGCTGAACCACTGCCAAAATACTTCTGCGCAATGGCTGGTGTAAGAAAGACTTTGCCCGGTTCTGCCAAACTTTCCTTACGGCCTTCTAACAACCGAAAAGAGAAAACCGAAAAAAAGGAGGAGTCGGAAAAAATAAAATGGTCTTCAAAAAACTTATTTCCGTCCTGACTCTGAACAACAACCCGGCCACGCTCACGCATGCGCACATAATTCCTGATACCTGTTGCGGCATCTTTCAGGATAGGCCCAAAAGCCGCTGACATGGAATATGTATTAATGGTCTGCTCCCCATATTTTATTTCTGCATTAATGCGATATACATAGTCTTTATTCTCGTGAAAATCATCGTAACTCAATTCGTGAGTTACAAACATCAGCAGCAAAACAGTAGCAGCAATTCCTAACGAAAGGCCGGTGATGTTAATGAATGCATACCATTTGTGCGTGCGTGCATTGCGCCAGGCTACCAGTAAATAATTCTTAAGCATAGGTTTATAGATGAGTTTATTCTGTTGTGATACAAAACTGATAATGCCCGGCCGGAAGAGAAGGATTACATCTTTGATAAATTTTAAATTGGCTTTTCGTTTTCCAAGTTCTTTTATCCGTTCATCATACAACTCCATCAAATCACCTTCAATACTATTTCTCAACTTCGGATGGCAGAACCAGCGGAAGAAGCGGAGGGGGAGTTGGGGTGGTGATGTTCTTTTCATTTTACTGTTCCTGATCGTTACCAGTATTACTATTCATATCGTTCAATCCCGAAGGGATGAGATGATTATAGAAAATGAATGATCATTGGAATTGAACCCCGAAGGGGTGACATATTGATCATTCAATCCATTCAAATAAATATTTTTCATCGTGTTCAATTTCAAATTTTTGGAGAAAATCTATGTACTCTTCCCTGAATGTTTTCTTCTTGTGGTGTTCTTCCTGGTTTAATATGTATTGATATACGGTATCCAGTTGTGAATGTGAATACGAAAAAGCGCCATATCCTTCTTGCCAGGAAAATTTCCCCTTTACGAATTTCTTC
>CAZNRJ010000495.1:0-2698 GCA_964574945.1 uncultured Ohtaekwangia sp.
AGGAAAGGCAGGAGCACAAGCTGCTGCCTTTCCTGTTGCAGCAGGGACGCCTGGTTTTCGATCTTAGCGCTGACCGTCTGCTGCCACAATTGCTTCTTCAGGGGAACGGAAGCCTCCATCTGTGCCTGGAATTTCTGGCTTTGCAGTGTATTCCCGTCAAGGTTCAGGAAAAGGCCGACCGGGTGATGGGTAGGGTCACAGGTGATCAGTGCAACATTATTGGCCAGCAGCTTCGCCATCAGGGCCTGTGTGATCGTGATCTGCTGGTGGTCCAGGATCAGGATCCCGATGTCCTCGATGGGCGCCTGGCGGGTCTCGCCACCGTCGTGCAGTTCGATGACCAGTTGCTCGTTACTGGTTTTCAGATAGGCGGGATTGCCAAAGTAGAGGGTGCGTTTGATCATGTGGTATACGTTTTAACAACCAACATTTCATCGTATCACCTGCACAGTTCCGGTAAGCTTATTATTCCTTTTTCATGAATGCTGCTATTTTCCTGAATTCATCTATCGGTTATTGATCAGCCTGGTTATTAATTGTATCATCAGTTCTTTTTCTTCCGGATCGCTCTGGGCGACCAGTAATGCCAGAGCTACCAATGCGTTATCGTTGATTTTCAGTTCCCCGTTTTGTTTAAACCGGTGCCGGTTCTTTTCCAGGAACCAGATAAACAGGAATGCACCGATCCGCTTGTTACCATCGCTGAACGGATGATTTTTAATGACAAAATACAGCAGGTGAGCCGCCTGCTCTTCAATACTCGGATACAGATATGTTCCTCCAAACGTTTGGAGGATGTTCTGCAATATCCCCGGAAAGCTGCCGTCTTTTTCATTGCCGAACAACGCGGTAGCCTCTTTTTTAGCGATCAATTGTTTCTTCAGCTCGCCGATAGCGGTTTTAGCTTCGTCATAGCTGATCTCGTAACTGACGGTCTCGCTCAGTTTACCGGTTTCGATATCGTGACTATCATACTGGTTGAGCAGCACAAAGCTTTGCGTGTACTGGCTGATGATCTCCAGTAATCCTTTGACTTCGGACAAGGCCAGGTCATTTGCTTCCGCTTTTTGGCTGATCAGCTGAATGGTTTGCTGCAGTTCATCCAGCCGTTTTTGATTCAGGGCGGCTCCTTTTATAAGATAGTCTTTCAGGCGTTGGGTGGCCCACTGGCGGAATTGGGTGCCTCGTTTGGAGTTTACGCGGTAACCTACTGAAATGATTACGTCAAGGTTGTAATAAGTTACTGGCTTATCTGAATTTGCAATGTGCATTTTTTGCACATTGCTTTTTTCTTCCAATTCCCCTTCCTTAAACACATTATTTATGTGCCTGGTTATCACTGTTCTATCTCTTTGAAATAATTCCGAAATCTGGCTTTGCGTGAGCCAAGCTGAATCATCATCAAATTTTACCTCGATTTGGGTAACTTCATCAGAGGTTTTATATATGATTATTTCGTTCATGAATGTCTTTGCTATTTAATATTCTCTTTTCTCCTTTTGTTACATTTTTTGCAACAGTTGTACTTATTACTCAATCCATTTTATTGTTCCATCAGGTTTCATTTCAAAATGTTTCCCTCCAATAGCCATATTTAAAGCTCCCTGGCTTAATCGTAATTTTAGAAAAGGATTCTCAAAATCAACGAATGATGCTCCCTTTTTGTATCCTCTAGCTTCCATAAATTTAGAAATATCTTTATCCGCCAAAGAACACAAATGGTGTATGAAAATTATTCTTCCATCATCAAATATCTCAGTCGTGTATATTCTTCTTGAAAACACTTCTTTATCTGTCTTATATAACTCTTTCAGTTCTTCTAAATTCACTTTATAAAAAATAACAAGTTGCTTTTTGTATAATACAGTTGTTAGTTGTTTGGTTATTTCCACTTTGTTTTTTCCAGAACCTTTAACAATATATTTTTGAGATTCAACAAACTGATGATTATCATTAAAATGATAGGCATTACTTATTTCTAAGATGGAACTGGGTTCAATTTCCCTTTTCACTTCCCCCTTTTCGATCCATTCGTAAATGGCACACATTGGTGTTTCGCCATTATTAGCATATGTGGTTCGTTTGTGTTCTCTTTTTGATTCAAATGCTTTTTCAATGACCTTAATTATCGGTGGAAACTGCACATAGCTATCAGGCCCTTTTTTTACCTTACATCTTAAATGCCTTATTGGTTGTAATCGATTTCCGTTTTTATCCTGTTCTTTTCCGAAAGCATAAATATTTTCTTTTAGCAATACTTCTTCGAAGGATAAATTTTTCTCCTTCATTCTACGTTCCACTTCTATTTTAAGATAGTAACCGAGATTAGGGTCAATCACAATTTTCTCAAAATCGTCAATACTCTTAACATCAGTTATCTTAGTCTTTTTGACTACAAATAGTTCATCCTTTCGCTTTTCATTCTGCTTAAAAATGAATCCTCCATCTATTATTTTAAGCCTATACTTTCCTTCTCTAAATTCTGTTTCGGGCATTTTCAACATTCCAAAAATACTTTCATCATGAAGTTTACCCCGTACAGTATCTCCTCTTTGAATTATTTTTTTGCCATTTTTGTCTTTTACAATCTTACCTCTCTTTCGTAGATATTTAAAGCTTTGTTTTAAAATCCTGTCTTCTGACAAATGATTGATTATGATTTCATCTTTAAAGGAAGTAATAAATGATTGATGAAAAT
>CAZNRJ010000496.1:0-2689 GCA_964574945.1 uncultured Ohtaekwangia sp.
TCCAATATTGTTGAACGAAAGAAAAATACTCAGTATTGCTTTCACCCGCCCACACTAAGAAACTCTCCTGTGCTTGCCGTGTTCTAAACAACGGTGAGATAGCTGGTTGCGAAAGACTAAATGAATTCAACTTAGGCTCAGCATCATTCCATGATTCAAGGTAATGATGATCAGGGGCAATAAGACCCGATGCAGAAGCTGTTTCGTCTGGTGTTGTTGAGGTTGAAACGGAAAGTGTAAGTTTCTTTAATGAAGCAGCAATAGCATCTCCTTTTGGATGATCATACACCGGGTTGCAATTGTAGAAGATAACACCGTCTACTTTTCCATCCTGCACATCCGCAACAAAAGCGGCCATATCTTCATCATTTCCATTACGGAAATTAACAGGGGAACCGGGAAGAATTGTAGTGCCATAGCTGCCCAACAAATTGTTGATTGCATTTACAACAATTTGAACAGATTTATCATTTGAACCACATACTACCAAAGCTTTGCCTGCATTGGCTTTTAGTTCCTGCGCTGCTTTTTCAAGATGGGCAATCTTATCAATGCTCGTCACTCCGTTGCCGGATAGAATATTATAAATCTGCGCTACTACTAATCCTTCCTGCGAAGGTTTAATCATAGAACGGTAATCTGCATTGGCACCGGTAAGGGAAAGATTTGTCTCAAACTGGTACAAGCGCGACATTTCCTTTTTCTCTTCTGTGATCTCCCTGTTTACAGCAAATTGCTTCGCGAATTCAATCGGTGACAACCAGGTGCCCAGGAAATCAGCGCCAATGCTTACAATGGTTTTCGCTTTGCTGAAATCATACGAAGGAATAATAGCCGCACCGAATGATTCTTTATTAGCTTTCTGGATTCCGTAATAAGAGATAGGATCGTACTGAACGTGTGTAGTAGTCGGATACTTAGCTTTAAATTTCTCAATCGCAGCTTTTGTACTTGGACTTAATATCGTATTGCTCACAATTCGAATCTGGCCGCCTTTGGCAGAGATTTCATTGAGTTTTGCTATTACTTCTTTGTCGATGGTTTCCCAATCTTTCTTTTCAGCACCCGCCATTGGCCCGCGTAAGCGGTAGCTGTCATACAATGACATGACCGATGCTTCCACCTGGGCGCTGGTTCCACCCAGGGTAACTTTAGAAAGACTGTTTCCATCAATTTTTATCGGGCGGCCATCGCGTACTTTCACTACGATGCTGCAATAATCACCGCCATTGATGTAACTGGATGCGTAATAATTTGGAATGCCCGGATCGGTATCCATCGGCTTATTTACATACGGTATCGCATAGCGAACAGGCGCTTCGCACGCTGCTAACGATGCAGCCGCAACGCTAAAGCCCATCATCTTTAAAAAGTCCCTGCGCGAATGACCCGGGTCTTGCTGAACGGCCAAATCCACAAACTCTTTATCGGCATTTTTCACAAACTCCGAATCATTCTTCAGTTGTGGTAAGCCTTTCCAGTATGTCTTATTCGTATTACTCATAGAGTTATATCGTAGTCAGTATTTCGGTTATCAATCAGTATCGTAAATTCAAAAATCTTAAATCGTACTTCAATAATGGCACTTTGCACACTCAAGACCGCCAATGTCTTCTACCTTCATAGCTTTTTTACTATTGTGAATTTCCACCAGCTTATCATAGTAGGCATTTCCTTTTGTATTTACATCGGTTTTGCGATGGCAATCAATACACCAGCCCATGGTTAAGAGCGAATATTGCTTCACCACATCCATTTCCTGGATGGGTCCGTGGCAAGTCTGGCACTCTACCCCGGCAACATTCACATGCTGGGAGTGATTAAAATAAGCTAAGTCGGGCAAGTTGTGAATACGCACCCACTCAATTGGTTTTTGCTGGCCTGTGTAGGAACTTGTTGCAGGATCGTACCCGATGGCTTCGTATATCTTGGCAATCTCGCCTGTGCCAGTATTGGTGCCTTCTTTTATTTGCGAATGACAATTCATACAAATATTGGGTGACGGGATATTTGCCTGCTTTCCTTTAAGGGCGCCTGTGTGGCAATACTTACAATCTATTTCATATTGCCCGGCATGAATTTTATGCGAGAAAGCTATTGGCTGCTTAGGCTGATAGTTTTGCTGGATACCTACTGTATATAAACCATCGATTATGTTCTTGAAAGAAACGGAGGCAACGATAAAGAGCACCAGGAAGATAAATCCTGAACTACGAACCATAGCACCTATCGTATATTTGGAATGAACGATTTCCTTGTCTTCGTCACTTAAGTCTTTCTGATCTAAGTATCGCTTCAGCGCATTAATAATCAAAACAAGAATAACCAGGAGCAATAGCAGGATTACAATCATGCCGACAATAATGGCATTTAAGTAACCTGACGGAACACCGGCATCGCCACCGGCAGTCGCAGTGGTAGTTCCTGGTGGCGGGGCATCTACTTTATTAGCTTCCGCTTTCACATAAGCAAGAATGCTCATGATCTGCTCATCCGTATAGGTATTAAAAGCCGTCATCTGGCTTTTGTTATACTCATTGTAAATCTTGTTGGCATATTCATCGCCACTGGCTATTACCTTGGCGGGATTACGAATCCATGCTTTGAGCCAGTCAATAGAAGGAACGCGTGTTTCTACTCCGGCCAATGCAGGGCCTACTAATTTTTGCTTTACCCGATGGCATGATTT
>CAZNRJ010000497.1:0-2675 GCA_964574945.1 uncultured Ohtaekwangia sp.
CTTTCTATCGGCCGATATCCAGGTGGTAAATTATTCGGGGGCTAAATACACCTCCAGTACTTCGGGCGTCTCCTATAATGCTGATAACGATCAGATCAAATCATTGTATCAATCAACAGTTAATTATAGAATTGGAGGCGAGTTTCGTTACGAAAGCTATAGGGCGCGTGCCGGCTTCTCCTACATGCCCGATCCGTTTCGTACCGAACAGAATGGCGTGAGCAGGGAAATCACTTCTGTATCAGGCGGAGTGGGTTATCGTGCCAGGAAATTTTATATAGATGCTGCCGTTGTCTTTACGCAGGGGCAATCATCCTATCGGCCATATAGCGTAAACTCACCGGCCAGTCCTATTGTTTATTTGAAAAAGAATACAACTTTCGGGATGCTTACGCTTGGGTTTCCTTTTTAAGTGTTTAACCGCAGAGCGCGCAAGAGTTTCGTGAAGAACCTTAAAATCACTTTACTTAAAGAACGAACCAGGCATTGGCTCTGCGCTTCTCAGTTTTCTTGTCGATTAATATTTTCAAGGAGATCAGAAAGCTGAATGGCATTGCCAGACAAACAGGTTTTTGATTCCTTATAGATTGCAATCCGTTGCGAGCGCATAAATTCTATTTGGTCTTTTAATTCGTCAGGATGGGCACCGGCCAGCAGCGGCCGCTCTTCTATTTTTGTTTTTAAAATCCGTTTTGTGATTTCGCGTGCAGGCACATCTAAAAAAATAGTATGACCCTGTTGATTCATGTACGCCATGTTATCGAAGAACACAGGCGCACCGCCACCGGTAGCCATTACAAAATCAGTTGAATGTTCACTGAGTTGATGAAGCAACTTTTGCTCGGTGCTGCGAAATAATTCCTGTCCATGCTTTTTGAAAATATCTTTTATGGGCAAGTTCATCATCCGCTCAATCTCTTTATCGAGATCAATAAAGGGCAACTTTAATTTGCCGGCCAGTTGTTTCCCCAATGTTGTTTTTCCGCTTCCGGGCAAACCGATGAGAAAGATTTTCATTTTAACATGCTCAAAATTTCACTGGCAGTGGGAGTGTCATTATGGTGCCAATTGCCCAGCACAGTACCATTATTCCATAAGGCAATACCCGGGTTGGACCGGATAATTGTTTTTAATACCGTGGCATCGGCATAGTAATACGGAACAGCCAATTGATGTTCATGACGAAATGTCTCCATCGCTTCGGAACCTGAAGAGGTGAGTACAAAGCAATCCACTTTGCCCTCCAGTTGCTTTGTCAATTCTTTTATGGCCTTTATGTTTTTCGCAGAAGCTTTGTTCACATCAAAAATAACGAGCAATAATTTTGAACCCTGAAAAGTATATTGCGTCATGTCTTCTCCTTCCGGACTGCTGATTGAATAATCAGTGATCTTGGGTTTAGACTTCTCCTTATTCAGGATGTGAGAAGAAACATACTTATAGCCGTCAGTCTCCAGCAGGAATTTTGTGTCGCGAACTTCTTTGCCATCTTTCTCGAAAATATATTCAATGATGGGCTGCTCAAGCGGGATCATCTGCCGGGGGATGTTGTTCCCAATCCGGTAGGCACGGAAATCAATAAAGGGTAAATGCCAGATGGCATAAACGCCCAGCGAAAAACAAAGTATGACGGTGGCAAGAACAACGGCATTGCCCTCGCGTGTTCTCAGTATTGGTTTGTAATTTCTGCGATACCAAAAGAGATGAAGTACGAAGATCATTAAGATGATGTCCTTTATAAATGATTCCCACGGGGTGAGTTTGATCGCATCGCCAAAGCATCCGCAATCCGTTACCTTATTGAAGTATGCGGAGTAGAACGTGAGAAACGTAAAAAAGACCATCAGCGCGAGCAGTACCCACGCGGTTAAATTCATGCGCCAGTAAATAAGAATCGCTATGCCCAACGCCAGCTCAAGAATGATCATGATCATACCAATCTCCAGCGACCATGCAATGAAGTAATGAAAGAATGAGCCAAAGTCTTCGGCAAACACTTCGAAGTATTCCTCCATCTTAATTTTAGTACCGATAGGGTCATTCAATTTTATCAGTCCCGAAAAAATAAACAGGCCGCCTACGAAGAAACGGGAGAATTGATCGATAATTTTTTTAATCATAGTTGTGTTAGTCAACAGTTAATTGGACGATGGTCCATAGTTAGTTATCTCAAATTGATTCTTAACATTCCCGAAACTTCGTCAACAGGTTTATTTCAAACTTAAACGACATTTTATAAAGTGATAAAACTACTGTTGACTGTCGACCATTGACTGTCGACTCTTAATCAAACAAAACACAGAATAATTTATCATGTCCTGATAGTTTGCCTTTATACCTTCGCTCGCTAACGTTTTTCCTTTGTTATCTTCAATCTGCTTCACGCGAAGTAATTTCATCAGGATAAGATCGGTCATGGAACTTATACGCATATCGCGCCAGGCTTCATCATAATCATGATTTTTATTTTGAAGTAACTCAAAAGTTTCATTTACAGCTTCCGTATAGAGTGGCATTACTTCATTAACCGTCAAATCCATTTTTTCAGAATCCTGCAGTTTGAGCTGAATCATGGCAATGAGGCAATAATTAATAATGCCCACAAAGTCGTCTTTTATGTCATCCTCTACTTTTTGAACACCTTTTTCCTGGATGCTTCTGATTCGCTGAGCCTT
>CAZNRJ010000498.1:0-2656 GCA_964574945.1 uncultured Ohtaekwangia sp.
TGTTACTTGATAAGTATGGATCTAACAATCTTTCTTCTGATTTCATTCAGGAATTAAAAGATGCAGGTATTCATTTCCGCTGGTTCACAAATTTTTTAAAGAACAAGAAATTTTATGTTGGCAGGCGGCTTCATCACAAAGTAGTTGTGATTGATAGCAATAAAAGCTTTGTCTGTGGGCTTAACATTAGCAATCGATATAATAATGTTGACGGTAATGTGGCATGGCTTGATTGGGCAGCGTATACAGAAGGCGCTACTTCGCTTCATTTGGAGCAGGTTTGTAAGGAAAGAATCCGCGATCATTCACCGGGAAAAACCGGGCATGAAGATACATCGAATAAAAAGCAATACATTATAAACGTTTGTATAAACGATTGGGTGTCCCGAAAATCGCAGATCACGACCAGCTACTTAAAGGCCATTCGGGCCGCTACTACATCTATTCATATCATGTCTCCTTATTTTCTTCCGGGGCATCAGTTTCGCAGTGCATTGAAGCGCGCTGTAAAGCGCGGTGTTAGCGTTCAATTGGTGCTTGCTGGAAATTCGGATATACCTTTTGGCAAATATGCAGAACGCTATATGTACGAGTGGTTGCTAAAGAATAATATTCAGGTGTACGAGTACCAGCCCAGTATACTCCATGGAAAAATTGCTACCAGTGATGGCGAGTGGAGTAGTGTGGGATCATACAATGTCAACAACCTAAGCGCTTACGCGAGCATCGAACTGAACCTGGAAGTTAAAAATCAAAATTTCGCCCGGGATGTTCAAAGTCGGTTAAATGAAATTATTGAGAATGATTGTCATCAGGTAACACAGCAGGTATATAAGTACGAAACCAATATGTGGAAGCGTTTTGCCTACGGATCGATGTATAATTTTATGCGCTTGATGTTGTTTATTTTTACGTTCAGAAAACCACATCACGAGTAATGGATTCAATTACTCATATTGCCATGGGCGCCCTTATCGGGGATGCAGTTGCAGGAAAGGCGCTCGGTAAACGTGCACTTATTATTGGTGCGGCCTGCCAAAGTATTCCAGACCTTGATTTTATCAATGCGTTCATTCTTTCGCCTACCGAAAATTTATTGGCGCATAGAGGATTAACGCACTCATTTCTGTTTGGGGTTGTCATTACGATTATCCTTTCATGGACTGCAAACCGATGGCAACGTTCGCCTGATTTTGGTATAAAAAAGTGGATGGTGTTTATTGGCATTGAAATCTTTGTTCACCTGTTACTGGATTCGTTAAATGCTTACGGGGTAGGTTGGCTTGAGCCTTTCTCCAGTAGGCGATTTTCGTTCAATGTCATCTTTGTGGCAGACCCTTTATATTCCATCTGGTTGGGGATCGCCTGTTTGGGAATGTTGATGACGTATAAGAATTATGAAAAGCGAAAGAAGTTTGTTCTTCTTGGATTGGCAGTAAGTTCATTATACCTGTGCGTTTGTTTGGTCAACAAGACAATCATTAATAAACGAATTGAATCAACATTAAAAAGTAAAGAGGTAGAATGGAAGCGATATTTTGCAACACCCACAGCCTTTAATAATATGTTATGGTACTGCGTAGTTGAAATGGATTCGTCCTATTATATAGGATATAGCTCTATTTGGGATACATCCTCTGAAATTTCATTTAGTCGATTTGATCAACAGAGTTATTTAATAAATAATACCTCGGATGATAAGGAAATAGAAAACCTGATTCAGTTCTCGAATGGATATTTTACAGTAGAGCGTTTGGAAGGGGAGGTTTTACTTTTTAACGACTTACGATTTGGCCGTATTGCCGGGTGGCAAAATCAGCCGACCGGATTTTCATTTCATTATTATCTTAAAGATCCGGATAAAAATCTGCTGGTTGTTCAACGAGGAAGGTATGCGGAATGGAATGTTGCCACTATGAAGTCGCTGGTGAACAGAATGATGGGAGATTAGGAAGCAACCGAATGTGAATTATCCGAAAGTCGCAGGCGATGATTCAACGGCAACCACATTTGCAAAAATCAAATCACGTATATTTAGGAACAAAACTGGCAGAACAAAAACTTAGATAACCTGAATTATTAATAATCTTCTATGAAAAAGATATTTTACATCGGCCTTGCAGGTCTCGCCTTATTTGAAGCCTCGAATGTGTACTTCATCATGCCGATGCCCGGAAGCCAGCGCATGAACAGCCTTGACCTTGCTTACTTTTTATATTCGTACCGATGGTACTTCCGCATCTTGTTTGGATTGTTGATGGCAATAAGCGCGATCAATACATTTCAAACCAGCAGGTACAAGTGGATTCCGGCCGTGCTGTTGCTCTTGCCTGCAGCAGCCATCTATGTTTTTAATTTCAGCATGTCGGCCGATGCCATGTTTAAGGAACCCGAAACGCTTTCTTTAAAACCCAGGCATGATAACCGGATGCCGGACAGCACGATGGTAGTGGGTGTAGAACACAATGGCGAGGTAAAGGCATACCCCATTCGCTTCATTACCTATCATCACCAGGTTCGGGATTCCGTGGGCGGAAAAGCCATGATGATTACGTATTGCAGTGTTTGCCGAACAGGTCGTGTATTTGAACCGCTTGTGAAGGGTCAGCCTGAAAAATTTCGCCGGGTAGGTATGGATCATTTCAACGCCATGTTT
>CAZNRJ010000499.1:0-2651 GCA_964574945.1 uncultured Ohtaekwangia sp.
CGGGAAGAGAAGACTACCTTAATTTTAGTTACGCACAATCTTGACCTTGCCCAGAAGACGGAACGCATTCTTCACATGAAGGGTGGCAAGTTAGTGAACGAACAAATTCTCACCCTCGCATGATTGAGTATGTAATTAAACTTAAGCGCGAGGTTCGTTCCATCTTTAAAGACCGGTGGGTTTGGATTATGGCCTGGCGCGATGGCCGCCATAACTTTTCGCGGCTTTTTCTTTTTGTTGCTTCACTCATTACGGGTATAGCAGCTGTAGTGGCAATTGGTTCCCTCAATTATGCCATGCAGGAGGAGTTGGATAGAAATGCAAAAGAGTTGCTTGGCGCGGATTTAGTAATCAACAGTAACAAACCTTTTGATAAAGGGTTTATAAAAAAATTAGATACGGCAAATCGTGAGCTGGCCAAAGATGCAGAGATGGCATCGATGGTTATGTTTTTAAATACAAAGCAAAGCCGATTGATAAAGCTGACTGCGCTGGAAGGTGAGTTTCCTTTTTATGGAAAAATAGTTACCCAACCCGCCAACGCGTATGAGCTAATGAAGAAGGGCAACTATGCCTTGCTGGATGAATCATTGGCGCGGCAATACGAAGTGAGTTCGGATGATACCATCAAACTCGGCACCAGGAATTTTATCGTAGCGGGTGTTGTGGAAAAATTTCCGGGTGGAGGGGCGCTCACTGCCACGCTTGCCCCGGCAGTTTATATTTCATTGTCGGCATTGGATTCAACAGGGTTAGTGCAATTTGGCAGTCGCGTAAGTTACAGCCTGTTTATAAAAACACGTTCAGAGAAACAAACAGAAAGTACAATCAATTTGATTAAACCATTACTGGAAGATTTAGGGTATTCATACGATACGGTGGAAGAAAGAAAGAGGGATTTAGGGGAAGGCTTTCAATCGGTGTATCGTTTCTTTTCCTTGCTTGCATTTGTTGCGTTGATTTTAGGATGCATTGGGGTAGCAAGCTCGGTACATATTTATGCACGCGAAAAACGTGATGAAGTGGCTGTGCTCCGGTGTGTAGGCTCTTCAGGCTGGCAGGCTTTTAATATTTACTTCATCCAGATTTTTATTTTAGGCGTGTTGGGAAGCATCATTGGTGCAGCATTGGGGGTGGGCATTCAACAACTCATCCCTTTTGTGTTTGGTGATTACTTGCCCGTTGAACTTCAGTTGGGTGTTTCGTGGCGTGCGTTTGGCGAAGGGATATTTATCGGGGCGTTAGTTTCAGTTTTATTTTCTATTCTTCCCCTGGTGGCAGTGCGTTTTGTACCACCGTTAGCAGTGCTTCGTGCAGATTTCACATCAACTAAAGTAGTTTCCAAAACAAAATGGACAGCAATTACTTTAATCGTGTTGTTTCCCATTTTGGCTGCCGCTTATCAAACCAGAAGTTTTATTTCGGGCGGACTTTTTTCTTTGGGCCTGGCACTGGCACTGGGTGGTCTTGCTTTGGTCGCAATAGGGTTGTTGTATTTTGTTCGAAAGTATTTTCCGAAAAACAGTTCTTTTATTTTCAGGCATGCGTTGTCCAATTTATTCAGGCCCAACAACCAAACCCAGGTTTTATTGGTAACGATTGGTCTCGGTGCCTTCATCATCTCAACGCTCAATATTATTCAAAGCAGTTTACTCAATCAGGTTGAGTTTCGGGGAAATAAAAATCAGTCAAATACTATTCTGTTTGACATTCAATCCAATCAGAAAGAAGAGGTTGTTACTTTGATCAGCAAGCACAACTTACCCGTTAATCAGGTAGTGCCTATTGTTACGTGCCGCTTAAGCGGGATTAATGGATTTACGGTAGAGCAACTTCAGGAAAGTGATTCGGTAAAAATTCCCAACTGGGCGCTTACACGCGAGTACCGGGTAACCTATCGCGATAGCCTTCACCTCTCAGAGGAGTTAATAAAAGGTGAAATGCATTTTTATAAAAAGAACAGTAAAGATTCGGTAGGTGTTACTATTTCGGAAGGAATGCATGAAACGTTAAAAGTAAAAGTAGGGGATACACTCATGTTTGATATTCAGGGTGTGCCGGTTAAAACATTTATTAGCGGTATCCGCAAAGTGGAGTGGCCGAAAGACCCTCCTAATTTTATTTTTGTTTTCCCGAATGGGGTATTGGAAAACGCTCCGCAAATTTGGGTAGCCACTACACGAATTGAAAATCCGCCCGGTGCCGTTCAATTTCAACAAGAACTTGTTTTCAAATTTCCGAATGTATCACTGATCGATTTGCAGTTGATCTTAAGCACGGTGGATGAATTGTTCGCCAAGGTGGGGCTGGTGGTTCGCTTCCTGGCGTTGTTTAGTATTGTTACCGGATTAGTTGTGTTAGCGGGTGCAGTGATGAACAGTAAATTTGCCCGCATAAAAGAAAATGTACTGTTGCGCACAATGGGCGCCCGCACCAATCAGATTATGAAAATTACACTCATTGAATATGGATATGTAGGAATTTTTTCTGCCATTACCGGATTGGTGCTTTCGCTGGGCGGGGGGTGGCTGTTAACAAAGTTTTTCTTTGAAGTTCAATTCTCTGTCAATTTGATTGAATTATCAATTATTTCGGTTGGGGTTGTCCTCCTCACCGTTCTTATAGGCTGGTGGAATTCGCGGGAAGTCATC
>CAZNRJ010000500.1:0-2642 GCA_964574945.1 uncultured Ohtaekwangia sp.
TTCATTTAACCCTTTTGGAGCTTCATCAGCTTCCAGGTTAACAGTCCAGCCATGTTCGTATTCTTTCGAGGTGATTTCTTCCAGTACCTGATTGTCCTTATTCATTGATGTCTATTTAGACCAATTTTAAATAATGGTCAAAATTACAACAAAAATGACTGTTTAAGGTTCTCTAAATCTTGAAATTTATCGCATTAAGTAAGTTTTAAATTCCGATCCAGGCTCTCCTCAAGCGAGATCATCGTTTCGGTTCGCTCAATTCCTTCCACTTGTTGCATTTTGTCGTGTAAAACTTCCTTTAGATGATTCGTATCGCGGCAATGAATCTTCACAAACATGGAGTAATTGCCAGTGGTATAATGGATGCTCGTGATCTCAGGGATGCTTTTAAGTTTAGATAAAACCATGTCATATAAGGCACTCTTTTCCAGGTAGATACCAATAAATGCGGTGATGTCGTAACCAAGCTTTGCATAGTTGATGCGAAGGGTAGTTTTATCGAGAATACCGGCATCTTCCATCTTATTCATGCGCACGTGCACGGTTCCTTGCGAGACGTTCACTTTTTTAGCCACCTCGGTATAAGGCCTCTTTGCATCCTGCATTAAGATCTCTAATATTTTAAGGTCAGTATTATCAAATTCAAAATTTCGGCTCATGTGAGGGAATGTTTTTTTAAATGTAATCAACATAATTAGATAATTATTAAATATTATTCAAAAATTAAATCATTTTATTGACACTGATTCATATTTAATGTTGCTTTGCTACATAATTTATAATGTAGGGTGTTGAAATAGGCAGACAAGCCCTCCGATCTCGGGGGTGGAGAGACCAGGATAAATTTGGGCAACCAAACTAACTGCTCCGTGGAGGTTCGAGACCTTCCTCTACAGCATAGTAAGATTCAGGAAATTGAATCGAGTCGTTCTTAAAAATTGTAGGGTGTTGAAACTGGCAGACAAGCCCTCCTGTCTCGGGGGTGGAGAGAAAAGGATAAACGCAAGGTAATGTTCTGCTGAAAGGCAGAACTAGGGTTGACCACTTCATAGGTTCTCATGCTTTGCAGCTAACTTCTCCGTGGAGGTTCGAAGCCTCCCTCTACAGCAAGTAAAAGCCTTGTCTGAATTTGTCAGACAGGGCTTTTTTATTCCCAAACGGCCTAACAAACGATTGCTGAACCCGCGTTTTTTTTCGTTCTTTAGAAATCTAAAATTTTCTGAGATGAACGCACCCTGGTTTTCAAAGTATCCGAAAGGAATTCCGCACGAAATTGGCCCGTATGAATATGAATCACTCGTTGACCTTTTTGAAGTAGCTGTTAAAAAATTCCCGAACCGGGTAGCGTTCGACAATTTTGGAAAGCAAGTCACTTTCCGTGAAGTAGATGAACAAGCCACCGCATTTGCTGCGTATCTTCAGAATGAACTAAAACTAAAGAAAGGCGATCGCGTTGCGATTCAAATGCCTAACCTGATTCAGTTTCCGGTTGCTTTTATGGGCACCATTAAAGCCGGCTTGATTGCGGTTAATACTAATCCCCTTTATACATCGCCTGAAATGGAACATCAGTTTAACGATGCAGGCGTTTCGGCCGTGGTGATTGTCTCAAACTTTGCACACAACCTTGAACCCATCCTTTCAAAGATTCCGGCCAAACATGTTATTGTAACAGACATGGGCGATTTGATTGGCGGCATTAAAGGAGCGCTCCTGAATTTTGTTGTGAAGTATGTTAAGCGGATGGTTCCGAAATACAATATTCCAAATGCAATCTCATTTAAAGAGGCATTAAGAAAAGGCAGTACTATGGCATATCAACGCCCTAAGATTGACATCGAAGATCTTGCCGTACTTCAATATACAGGTGGCACAACGGGAGTTTCAAAAGGGGCACAGCTTTCGCATCGGAATATCATTGCGCACAACATGATGATTACCCATTGGTTCAAACCTTTGATGACTGCCGGCCAACAGGATATTATGATAACTGCCTTGCCCCTGTACCACATTTTTGCACTTACCGTAAATGGATTGCTGATGTACACACAAGGAGTGAAGAGTATTTTGATAACCAATCCACGCGATATTCCTGGTTTTGTAAAAGAATTAAAGAAGCACAGGTTTTCTATTATCACAGGAGTAAACACCTTGTTCAATAGCTTAATGAACAATCCTGATTTTAAAGAGTGTGATTTCTCTGCATTAAAAGGTGCGATTGCCGGGGCTATGGCCGTGCAGGAAGCAGTTGCAAACAAATGGGAAGAGATTACAGGTAATCCATTGGTAGAAGGATACGGATTAAGTGAAACGTCTCCTGTGTTGTCGTGCAATCCATTAGATGGAAGTCATAAGCGGGGTACCATTGGCATTCCGGTGCCCAGCACCGAGCTTGCTATTTTCGATGATGATGGAAAACAACTTGCGCAAGGTGAAATTGGTGAAATATGTGCACGTGGTCCGCAGGTAATGCGTGGGTACTGGAATAAAGATAATGAAGGGGTATTTTTTCCGGGCAATTGGTTTCGGACGGGCGATATCGGGCTTATGGATGAAGAGGGATTCTTTAAAATTGTTGACCGGAAAAAGGATATGATTAAAGTCTCAGGGTTTAATGTGTACCCGAATGAAGTTGAAAATAT
>CAZNRJ010000501.1:0-2601 GCA_964574945.1 uncultured Ohtaekwangia sp.
TTTTCCGGGATGGTGGAATTTTCACATCAGTGCTGTTGGTTTACCGATAGAAGCATTTCGCAATGCGTTTCCGGGCTGGACTGTATTTTTTGGCTTTGCCGTTTTATTTGTCCCCGCCCTTTTCATTTGCCTCATCGGCAGTTCTATCATCGCCAAGCGGATTGTGTTCAATCAATTAGCGGGCTGGTCGTTGTTTGTTTTGTTTTTTGTGAGCGTGATTGCCCTTAGCATCAGCATCCCACAAATGGTATTTGCCTTTAAGGAAGAAGGGGAATATAAAGTTGAAAAAACATTTGCCCTTAATGGCAAGATACCGATCCTTCGGGTGAACGAAATTGGCCTCGATGATTATGATATGACCGACCTGAACATCAGAGGGTATGAAGGCACCGAACTAAAATTAGTGCAACGATTTGAAGCGCAGGGAAACACCCGTAAGATAGCCGGGGAAAATGCCCAATTGATTGAATATAATGTAGAGCAGCGCGACAGCATCCTGTTGTTTGATTCAAACATCACCTTCAAAAAAGATGCACCGTTCCGCGCCCAGCGTCTTAACATGGATCTATACATTCCGTACAATACACTTTTTGTGATTGAAGAAAGAATGTGGCATTTGATTCAAAACAGTTCAAGGGATTATGAGGGCTATCGCGATTCAAATTTCAATCATACATGGCGGATGACCGACCGGGGATTTGAATGCACGACCTGTAAAGAACCTACGGGCAGAAAATCCCTGCGACTAAAAGATCAATATGGCATGCGCGATTTCAACCAACTGGAGCTGTCGGGTTTGTTTGATGTGCAGATTGAACAGGGAGACCAATATGCGGTAGAAATGGATGGTGCTGAAAAACAAAAAAAGAGATATGATGTATATACCAGCGGAGATATATTGATCATCGATTTTGAAGATGACCGCGATTCCTTTTGGGACCGGGCCATTTTTGATACCGAGAAGGTAAAAATAAAAATCACCATGCCTGGCTTACAAAAGCTAAAGGTGCGGGGAGCAGGAAATTTATCCTTCAATGGTTTTGATGAGCATGATCTTGACATTCAATTATTGGGAGCCGTTTCAGGCAAAGGAAACATAAATGCCAATAACCTTACCGTTGACCTTAAGGGAGTATCCAACTTAGAGTTAAAAGGCAGCGGGCATTTTCTGGAAGCAAAGGCAGTAGGAGCTTCTTCCCTTCGTGCGTATGGCTATCGCGTTAGCGATGCGGTAATAAATGCCATTGGCGCTTCCTCGGTAAAAGTTTACGTTTCCGATAAATTAGAAATCACCAAAACCATTACAAGCTCTGTCTCGCACCGGGGCGACCCGCAAGTAATTGAGAAATAATTAACAGCCACAGGTTTACTGATCAGCAATGTGAAACAAATCAGTGAACCTGTGGCTTATCGCTTTCCGGGCGTCAGGTAATTCTCTATTCTCAGCAGAGTCTTCGCACTATAAATTTTAACGAGGATAATTTTATTATTAAAAATATGATCAATTGCGGAGTCCGAAGCGAGACTCCGCAAAAGAATAAAGACAACCAAGCAGAACATAGTTTATTTCTTGGTAACTTCTATAATTCGGGGATTGTCATAAGTTGTAGCCAGTATTTTTCCTTCATATTCAATAATATTGTTTAGCCGAACAATTGTGGGAATGGAGTGCCATTTATCATTTTGAAAAAAATAAGCTACCGAAAGCCCCGTATCATTATCTGTTCCTATCGCTACGGGTATATTTTCTAAAAAACATATTTGAGAGATATTTACGTTTGAAGGGAAGGGGTCGCCCAATTTTTTCTTCTTGCCCGATACATCTTCTTTTATTATTCGATAATGTCCATTAACCTGATCTAGTGAATAGAATTCACCATTACGAATCTTAAGTATAATTGTATTATCCGGCTCTTTTACCAGGTTTAAATTACTTCCATCATACTGATAAAGGTTATCACCCAGCCGAACAAACAGATCATTGATATCTCTCAAAAATATTGCGGACATCGGTTCATCAGCCATCAAAGAAAAAGAGGTTCCGTCATAAGAAAAAACAGAGGCTTGTGTTTGATTGATCTCCATACGACCATACATCAGAAGCTTACCATTAAAAGCCTCCATATCATTGATAAACTCACCATCAAGGCCATGAACTAACTGAGTGCCTTCATCTTCTATTTGGTAAAGCCCTTCATTGGAACTTACATATATTTTTCTGTCTTTAAGTACCTGTACATTCCATGTATATGAAATTGCCAAGTCGGCTACCATACTCCATGAATTATTAGCATCTAAGACGAGAAGTGGCTGTCGGTGTTCGCTGCTTGAGTGATCATAACCATGTCCAAAGACATATAATTTTTCGTCTTCGCCTTTACTGAAGCGATTGGCAGAAAAAGTAAGATTTGAGGGCATGGAAAATGTGCTGGGTTGCCAGGTCAGAGAATGAATGCTATGCTGCTCATCTTCGGTACAACCAGAAAATAACACTAAATTGAAAAGAAAAATCGATAATATAGTTTTCATGATGCGATAGTGTAAAGAGAAATATATAGAAATATTTATTCATACTTTTTTGCAAGTATTTTTTTTAAGGGC
>CAZNRJ010000502.1:0-512 GCA_964574945.1 uncultured Ohtaekwangia sp.
ATGCCATCACGTTTGTGATGGCATCACCGCCCTTACCGCTGCTAAAATCTTTAAAGATGCCCTTGCCGGGAACAACAAAAAAGGAGGCTGTCTTTTCGTTGGAGAATGGACTGAGCGCTTTATAGTTCTGTCCCGACTTTTTTAAAGACACAAAATCGCTGATCACATCCACGATATCGAGGCGATTTCTTATCTCTTCTATGGTGTCTCTGGAGATCAACGGGTTAAGAATCTTGAACCCGTAAAGATACTTTAAAAATGGACGTCCCGATAGCTATCGGATTGGATTACGAAACACAAAAGTGAACTACACTATGCAGTAAATTTTAACTGCTTTGTAATTGTCTGATTAAGAACCAATAAAGCCAACGGCCACCGTATTATTGGTGTGCTCATCAATCAAAATAAAAGTGCCGTTGGGCGGATTTGTATCATATTGATCGGCAGCAATCGGTTTTCCGGTTTTTATGGAAACAAAGGCAATCTCATTCATTTTCAACGCATTAGTCGAC
>CAZNRJ010000502.1:522-2599 GCA_964574945.1 uncultured Ohtaekwangia sp.
CGACTCAATTTTGAGCAAGGATGCAGTATCCTGAACAAATTCGATAGAACTTACTTTTGCCTTTACCACACCTGTGCCATGCTGTAACAGGTAAGGTTTGTTTGTTGACAGCGGCTGGCTGTTTAACCAACAGATATACGCCTGAAAGTTGGTTCGCAATTCTGTTTCTTCACCTGCCCGTACAATAAAATCACCTCGACTAATATCTACATCATCTTCCACCGTAAGGGTAATAGATTCCTTGGCTGTAGCCCGTTCTAATTCAGCATCGTGCTTATAAATTTTTTGAACCTTAGTTGTTCTGCCCGAAGGCAACACAACCACCGAATCGCCTTCATTTATTTCACCACTTGAAATACGACCGGCATATCCACGAAAATCATGGTTCGCATCGTTGCGCGGCCTGATTACATATTGCACCGGCATCCGAAACGGAAGGTCTTTTAACAATTTCCTAACGGGAAGGTTTTCGAGAATGGTTAACAACGGCTGCCCATCATACCAGTTCATTCGTACCGAAGATTTAGTCAAGTTATCTCCATGAAGGGAACTAATTGGTATTATACTTAAGGTAAGATGCTTATTTGGGAGCTTTTCGGTAAGCGCTGTAAAATCCTTTTTGATCACATCAAAAACTTCTTGCGAGTAACTCACCAAATCCATTTTATTAACACACACAATCACATTGGGGATGCGCAACAAATTGGCAATGAAATAATGCCGGTAGGTTTGTTCCACAATTCCTTTGCGGGCATCAATTAAAATCAGAGAAGCTTCTGATTTTGAAGCCCCGGTAACCATGTTACGCGTGTATTCCACATGGCCTGGCGAATCGGCAATAATAAATTTGCGCTTTGGCGTATTGAAATAAATGTGAGCAACATCAATGGTAATACCTTGTTCGCGTTCGGCAATCAATCCATCGGTTAACAAAGACAAATCAAGAAAATCTATTCCCTTACGCTGGCTGGCGCGCTCAATAGCATCTAACTTATCTTGTGTGATCGATTTTGTTTCGTACAACAAACGACCGATCAGCGTACTCTTGCCGTCATCAACACTTCCTGCAGTTGCAACCCGTAAAACATCCATACCCTTAAAAATATCCGATTACTTTTCTTGTTTCCATGGCAGCTTCGCTGCGTTTATCATCCAACCGGGTGCCGCGCTCCGAAACGGTGGCATCAATAATCTCATTAATAATCTGATCAACAGTTGACGCATCGGAAGCTAAAGCAGCGGTACAGCTCATATCGCCTACGGTTCTAAAACGAACCTGCCTGTTTTCTACTACTTCATTGGCTTCTTTATAAATAAAATCCGAATACGGCCATAAAACGCCATCGCGGTCAATCACTTCACGGGTGTGCGCAAAATAGATGGATGGAATTTCCAACTTCTCTTCGCGGATGTAATTCCAAACATCGAGTTCCGTCCAGTTGCTAATTGGAAATACGCGAACATTTTCTCCTTTATGGATTTTTCCGTTATAAATGTTCCACAATTCAGGCCGTTGACGCTTCGGATCCCATTGTCCAAATTCATCACGTACCGAAAAAATCCGTTCTTTAGCTCTTGCTTTTTCCTCATCTCTACGTGCTCCGCCAATGCAGGCATCAAAACCATGTGCCTGAATAGTATCTAGCAGCGTTACGGTTTGCAACGCATTTCTACTGGCATTTTTTCCGGTTTGTTCAACTACTTTTCCTTCATCAATAGATTGCTGAACGGAACCGATAATCAATTTTTCACCTATCCGTTTAACCATTTCATCACGGTATTGAATGGTTTCTTCGAAATTATGACCGGTATCAATATGTACCAGTGGGAAAGGAAATTTACCCGGACGAAAGGCTTTTTCGGCCAAGCGAACTAAGGTAATGGAATCCTTTCCGCCGGAAAACAGTAATGCCGGCTTTTCAAATTGTCCGGCTACTTCCCTTAAAATATGAATCGATTCTGATTCGAGTTCGTTTAAATAATCCATTTCTTCCTTAATTATTTTTTGCGCTGGCTTTTACTTCATGAAGCCCACACTCCTTTTTCGATTGATCTTCCCACCACCACCGACCCGCCC
>CAZNRJ010000503.1:0-2585 GCA_964574945.1 uncultured Ohtaekwangia sp.
TAGTGCAAAACCCGCCTTTAACGCGATTTTGGTTTTCCTGTATCATTTTCAGTAAAACATTCACTAATCGATGTTGAGGCAAAGTCTAAAAATTATCCTGCGCTCGTTCAGGAAAAACAAATTTTATTCCACATCATTGCTTGCGGGGTTTTCCCTAGCTTTCTCGATTTCCTTTTTACTGGCTGTCTATTTAATCCACGAACTTTCTACCGATCATTTTCACTCACGATATAAGGATATTTATCGTGTATTGATGAATGAGCCGATTTCGATGGAAAAGGGCATCATTACTTTTCAGGAACTACCAGCAAAACTCATTAATTCTTACCCGGAAGTAGAACTGGCCACACATATATACTATCCTCATAAAACGCGCATCTATAAGGGCAATTCGTTAAACAGTGACTTGATTGATGAAGAGTCGTTATTTTATGCCGATACAAGTTTTTTATCAATATTTACTTTCAACTTAATTCGAGGCGATGTTAACAATGCCCTTAAGGAACCAGGAAGCATTCTCATTACCCAAGCAGCAGCACAGCAATATTTTGGAACTTTCGATGTTGTTGATAGACAATTGTACATCGAAAAACAACCTTATACGATCACTGGCCTTATTGAAGACCCCGTTGAAAATACCCAGTTCAGATTTAACCTCTTAATTTCCAAAACATCTCTCAGGAAATCCACCTTTCCTCTTGATTTTGCTGGAGTAACGTATATTCGATTGAAAGAAGGAAGCAATGCGGAAGAACTTGAAGCCAAGCTGGAAAACAATCAAAACCAGATATTTCCGTTCGAGCCTGAAAAGAAAATGAAAGAGCCGTTTACCCTGCAGCCGCTTTCCGAAACATATTTTTATCAGAACATTCCAGGACACATCAGCGCTATTCTTAAAACCGGCAATCAGGATTTTATCCGGATGCTAAAATTTGTTGCCATCATTATTTTAGTCCTTTCCATTTTCAACTACTTAAATTTTTCGCAATCAAAAGCAATATTCACACTTAGGGAAAACCTGATAAAAAGAATTTTTGGCGCATCTAAAAGCATACTTAAATGGCATATAACTTTTGAAGCCGGTGTGCTGGTATTAATGAGTGCGCTGCTAAGCATTTTTCTTATCGCGCTGATCCTTCCTGCATTCAACCAGTTGTTTGCAACTAATCTTAGGTTATCTTTTTTGTCAAATCCCGTTGTTTTTACCATTCTGATACTTGGAGTTTGTGCAGTCACACTCATACTTGGATTTGCATCCTATTATTTTTTAGCTAGGTCACTTAATACACCTACGTTATCGGTTAAGCTGCAAAAAAATTCGGTTAATACAGTAATTACCAACACAGTTTTTGTGGTTCAGCTTGCTGGTTCCACCATCCTTGTGACTACTGCACTGGTTATATTCAGTCAGGTTAATTTCCTTAAAAATCATTCACCCGGATATCAAACAAAAAATATTATCGAAATTGACCTCTCCAATCTTTCGTCATCCACAAGTCTTCATGCGCTCAAAGATGAAATCAATAAAATCCCCGGGGTTATATCATCAACCCTAACATACGGAAGTCCGCTTACCGGGCGATGGACTACAAGCCTTAAAACGAAAAACACCACAGTTGAACTCGGCTCTTATAATGGAGATGAAGATTACGTTAAAACTTTTGAGCTCAACGTAATCGAAGGAAGAAGCTTTAACCGGGAAATTGCTTCAGATACTAATGCAATTCTCATTAATGAATCCGGTAAAAAATTACTGCAATTAGACGAGAACTTTGAGCCCGAAGATAAGGAAGTAAAAACAGCAAGCCGGATCATAGGGGTTGTTCAGGATTTTAACTATTTCTCATTTAAAGAAACAATCGGCCCGGCTGTGATCGGGTATAGTCCTTTTCTTAAAGTAAGTGATTTTGGCGGTACCCTAATTGCCATTAAACTTTCTGCCATTACTTCGGAACTAATGGCACAGATTAATGCAGCCATTAAGAAAACAGCACCCGATGAAATATTCGACTATACACTGCTTGATGAAAACTACCGCGCATTACACCAAAAGGAAGAAAGTCAATTGAACATGGTTTTGTCAGGCGGATTTATTAGTGTGCTTATCAGTATTTTTGGATTGTTGGGGTTATCCTTTTTTATTTCCGCGCGAAAATCAAAAGAAGTTGCTATTCGAAAAACTCTTGGAGCTTCAACACTCACAATCACAGGTATGTTCATTAAAAGGCTTTTACTGCTTGCCGGAATATCCTTCCTGATTTCAATTCCGCTCTCCATATCATTCACCAACCGCTGGATAGCTGAATTTGCTTATAAAACCGATCTCTCTCCAGGCTTATGGATTCTGGCTATTCTGGTTATGATAGTGATTTTACTTCTTTCTGTTTCTCAGTTGCTTTATACCGCGGCAACAAAGAATCCCATTGAGGCACTTCGGCAGGATTAATTGAAAAGAGAACGAGGAATGACCAGAATATTTCTGAGACGGGCCTCTGACAAAAAGAACTTCCGGCAATGAAAATTCTTTCCTGATTTAAAACCTGCTTACTTCTTCGCTGCCAGTTGCTTCATAAGCTCATCCACGG
>CAZNRJ010000504.1:0-2537 GCA_964574945.1 uncultured Ohtaekwangia sp.
GTTTTTAATTCTGACACAAAACTAATTTTTTAATCCACGAAAACAAAATTTACGCCCCGACCAACTCAGGAATGATGGTTTTCACTTCCTCCAACAATTCATCATCAAATTTTGCGAGATATAAGGTTTTGGCTTTGGTTAGCTGCTCAAGCGTAAGCCCTTTTGCTCCGCGCAAATCAGCTTTATACAAACTTGCATTTTCAAAATCTGCACCCATTAAATAGCTGCCCGATAAATTGGCTTCCATTAAAAACGCATTTTTAAAATTGGTTTTTATTAAAAAAGCATTTTCAAATTGAGATTTAATCAAAAATGCATCCTTGAAGTTAGCCCCGCTGGCATAGGCTCCCTTTAAAAAAGCCTGGTTCAAATTTGAATTTTCAAAATTGGTTTGGTTCAACCGCGTGTTTTCAAGATTTGTTTCTATAAGGGAAGAGTTTGAAAAATTTGCTGAATTCAAATTTGAACCCGCCAGGTTTACATAGTTCAAATTGGTGCGTGACAAATAACAATTTACCAGGTTGATATCATGAATTTTATGACGGTTCAACCGCTTGATATTACCCACTGTTCTAAAGGCCGCTTCATCAGACTCCCACAACCTGAAATCGTCAATTTCATCACGATAAAATCGTATTCGCTGGCGGGTTTCACCGTTTTGATTTAACCAAACCAGCAAAATACCGATGATGGCAATATCGAAAATCATTCCATGTGCCTCGGCTAAAATCTGAGGCCAGAAATTGTCAAAATCATTGAGGTAATATTTAAAGCTGAAAGAAAGGACTAATAAAGCAATAGCTGCCAATACAATAGCCGAAGTAAGTAAAGGTTTTTCAACAATAATGTTGAATTGATCCTGAATCTTACTCATTAATTTCCTGTAGCTGGCCATTTGTTGAAGTACCTAAACCATAAAATTAAGCTCAATAATTAAAGCACGGTTTCAAATAAACTCAAAATTTTAGAAATGACCGCATTAAATTAGTTACAGATTTAATGTAATCATACTTCAGTATCCAGCCAGTCATTATTCAATAACTACAACAGCAAATGGATGGTTAGAAAATAAACCGCCAGCCCTAACAAGTCGTTGGTGGTGGTAATAAAAGGGCCGGAAGCGAGCGCTGGGTTAAAGCCCAGCTTATTCAAAATAAGAGGAGTAATGGTGCCAATAAAAGAGGCAAAGACAACAACAAAAAAAAGCGCCAGGGATACAACTAAATTGAGTGGATCATACCCAAAAACAATCCAGGTGATACCAAACACAATTACCGAAAGAAAAGCTCCATTCAACAAAGCAACACTAAGTACCTTTAACAATCGCTTCCAAAGGCCTTCATCCACAAAGCTCGGGTTTACTAAGGTTTGAACAACCAAAGAAGAGGATTGGATGCCTACGTTTCCACCCGTAGCTTGAATTAAAGGGACAAAAAAAGCAATGGCCGTAATACGTGCAATTTCCTGTTCGAAAAAACCCATGAACCGGGCGCTGACCATGCCGCCCAAAATACCAATAAAAAGCCACGGCAAGCGAGCCCTTGTATTCCTCCAAACACTATCATCCTCTTCAACATCTTCCGTAATACCCGACATGATTTGCCTCTCTTCTTCGGCCTGTTCGGTAATTACGTCCACCACATCATCAATGGTAATCCTTCCCACTAATTGTCCTTCCACATTTACCACAGGCACCGATTCCAAATCGTACTTACTCATGATCTCAGCCACTTCCCTGTCTTCCAAATAGGTTTCAACGGCCACTACATCATCATCTAATATATCTTTTACAATCGTGCGCGAATCTGATAAGATTAGTTTTTGAAGGGAAACCCTTCCTAATAATTTATTTGAGTCATCAACCACATAAACGGCATAAAACTTAGATACATTTTCCGCCTGCTTTCTAATTTCCTCCACACATTGCACCACCGTCCAATAATCATAGGCTTTGATTAACTCTTTTGCCATCAATCCACCCGCCACATTCTCATCGTAGCGCAACAGATCAATAACCTGCGATTTCAGCACAGGCTCAAGCCGTGCAATTATTTCCTCACTGCTTTTAATGGGCAGCTCATTCAGGATATCAGCCGCGTCATCAGAATCCAACTGGTTGATAATTTCTGTAATTTCCTGTGTTGTATAATTGGTTAGAAAAGTTTTGCGTGTATCCGCATCAAGGTCGTTTATAATTTTAGACCGGACCTCCAGCGAAAGCAAATCCAACACGTACTTGGATTCTTCGCCATTAAATTCATACAGAAGCGAGGTAATGTCTGCCGGATTTACTTCCTCCAGGCTTTCGCGGATGAAAACACCGTCACGCTCGTCCAACGCTTGTTGAAAGCGATCCCTAAACTCTTTGCTTAATTCAAATTCAACGGCCTTCACGGGAATTTTCTAAATGCTGGGTAAGAAAAATAAACTCATCAACCCCCAACTGCTCGGCTCGTTTGTCCAACAATGGATGATCCAATATGGAGGCAGGCAAATTTAGAACTTTCAGTGCGTTGCGCAAGGTCTTACGCCTGTTT
>CAZNRJ010000505.1:0-2508 GCA_964574945.1 uncultured Ohtaekwangia sp.
CATGAATGGAAGGAATCGTCCGCGCGATGGAGTATTGGGTGCAGAAGGACCATAGGCATCCAGCACCGACATGCCATCAATAAAGGTGCGCGTCTCTGATCCATCGCCACCACGCACAAATAACCTTCCGGTTTCACCTACTTTTTGTGTTCCGGGCAATGTATTCAGTGCACCTGCTATATCAGCTGTGGCTCCGGCTGTTGTTGCTATATCAACCGCTTTTAAAATGGTTCTCCTGTTTTCATCACCGGCTGTAAACGAACCAGCTGAAATCACTACACCATCAAGTTGATTGATCTCTTCCTTCAGGGAAATTTGAATCTCAATTCCTTTGCCTGAAAGCTCGAGTGTTTGCGAATAAGGTTTATAGCCGACAAAAGTTACTATCAGTGTTTGAATACCTGTTTCTTCTGTAACAAATGAGAACGTTCCGTTTGCCCCGGAGCTGGTGCCGTCATACGAATCTTTGATTAACACATTCGCCCCAGAAATCAACTCCCCACGTTCATCTTTCACCGAGCCTGAAATTTTCGTTTGGGCATTCGCCCGAATGGTAAGTGCAACTAATAAAGCCAGGTAAATAAATTTCATAAGCATTGGGTTTTTTGCCCGATTACACGATAAAAGTGCAGCCCTCAACTCGTTATAAATAAAAGAGGTTACCGAACTGTAGGATGAGTGGGATGAGGTGTAGTAACCTCACCCCTGCCTACCGTCAGGCTCGTTCCCTCTCCATCCCGATAGCTATCGGGAGAGAAGGGTGACTCTTTGTTCCGCATTGAAGGCACTATGAGCATTTGCTCAAGAGGAGCCAACTGTTTGTAGAAATCATTTTCGATAGCAAATGGCTCCGGAGGAGAAGGGTGACTCTTTGTTCCGCATTGAAGGCACTATGAGCATTTGCTCCAGAGGAGCAATCTATTTGTAGAAATCATTTTAGATAGGCAAATGGCTCCGGAGGAGCCACCTATTTGTGAATTTATTTTAATCTCCTTTTCGTCATTAGATCAATGAGATACACATGCTCAGTGATTTTAACTCCGTGCTTTCTGTGGTTTGGAAATTGGCTTCTTGATCTATACTTTGCCCAAAATTTATGACATGAAAAAAACCGCTCTCATTTGCCTTGCCGTTTTACTCGTAACAACAGGTTTTAGTCAATCCGTTGACAAGCTGATTAAGGAAGAAAACATCACCCGCGTTATTAAAACACTTGCTGCGGATAACATGATGGGGCGATCAGCTACTCAACCTGAGCATATCGATAAAGCCGCTGCATTTATTGCAAATGAATTTAAAAGTATCGGGCTGAAGCCATTAAAAGGATTAACCGGTTATCGCCAGGAGTTTAAAAAAGATATGATTGTGCCCCAAACCCTGGAGGTGATTATTAATGGCCAGAAAATAGCAACTGAAAACACGCTTCTTGTTACTGAGAAACCTGATGTCAACTACACTAAAGGCCTCGGTGTTATTGTCATCCCTTTTGATTCTACCATCACCAACAAAAGGCAATATTTATTAGGCAAAGCATTCAGCCTGACGCGCGATACTTCTTCGGCCATTGTGTTGGTTGCCCCTGAGTTTAAAGAAAACTTCAAGGAATTGAAGGGCTATTTCGGAAAACGCTTTATGACCCAACGAAAATCAAATAAAGTATTTGTGCTGGGTGTTACTTCGGTACTGTCATACTCAGTAATAGCTACACAAAAAATTGAAACCATCACCATGGCCAATGTAGCGGGCATGATTCCCGGCAAAACCAGGCCCGATGAGTTTGTGGTTTTCTCCGGTCATTATGATCACATTGGTATTGAAGCTCCTGTAAATGGTGATTCCATTGCCAACGGTGCCGATGATGATGCTTCGGGAACAACCGCGGTGATTGAATTGGCGCGCTACTTCAACAAAGTTAAAAACAATGCCCGCACGCTCATCTTTGTTGCCTTTACGGCCGAAGAAATTGGCGGCTATGGTTCAAAATATTTTTCCGAACAGCTTAATCCCGACCAGACTGTTGCCATGTTCAACATTGAAATGATTGGCAAGCCCAGCAAGTGGGGACAAAATTTTGCGTTTATCACTGGCTATGAGCGATCCGATTTTGGGGAAATCCTGCAAAAGAATTTGAAAGGCACTCAATTTGAATTCAGGGCCGACCCCTATCCACAGCAAAACCTTTTCTATCGTTCCGATAATGCAACGCTCGCACGCTTGGGTGTTCCGGCTCATACTATCTCCACCGATGAGATTGATATCGATAAGTTTTATCACACGGTTGATGATGAAGTAGAAACATTAGACATGAAAAACATCACGTCAACCATTCGGGCGATTGCGCTGAGTGCAAAATCAATTGTAAGCGGTACCGACACTCCAAAGCGGATTGATAAGGCTACGGTGAGATAGGGTAATAGAAATCATCTCAAAAATACTTTGTCATCGCGGACAATGATCCGCGATCTCGGAATCCGTGCAAAAAAACGAGATACCGGAATAAATTCCGGT
>CAZNRJ010000506.1:0-2490 GCA_964574945.1 uncultured Ohtaekwangia sp.
TAAATATGTACCCCGGTGATTCCTGTTACCCGCGATTATCTTAAGCTTCATTTCATCGTCTTGTTATTTGGCTTCACGGCAGTATTAGGAAAACTTATTACCCTGCCTTCAGTAGAAATGGTTTTCTATCGCACCCTGCTGGCCGCTTTGGGCATGGGTGTGTTAATGATCCTGTTAAAAAAAAGTTTTACTGTTTCAAGAAGTGACCTGATAACAATTCTGCTCACCAGCCTGATCGTTGCTGTTCACTGGATTACTTTTTTTGTATCCGGGAAAATTTCCAATCCTTCCACCAGCTTAGTGGGTTTTGCAACCTGCTCTTTCTGGGCAGCCATCTTCGAACCGCTGGCGAAAGGAAAAAAAATACAATTTCTTGAAATCGGATTAGGGATTGTTGTGCTGGCAGGACTGTGCATCATCCTTGCCTTTGATTTCGGGTATCCGCTTGGGCTATTGCTGGGTGTTATCTCAGGGATGACAGCAGCGCTGTTCACCGTTATCAATTCAAAACTTGTAAGCAGGGTAAGCACCTACACCATTACCCTTTATGAAATGGCGGGCGCATGTGCATTCATCGTGTTGTTTATGCCCATCTATAAAGCTACCTGGGCTTTTGAAGGCAAATTAAATTTAACGCCCACCGCTTTGGATTGGGTTTACATCACCATCATGGCCTGGGCTTGCTCGGTCTATGCATACTCTGTTGCCATTGAACTTACCAAAAAACTTTCTGTGTTTTTTATTCAGTTGGCATTAAACTTAGAACCGTTGTATGGAATCATACTCGCCTTACTGATCTTCGGGCAACAGGAAGTGATGAGCTTAAAATTTTATCTTGGAGCGCTTATCATTTTAAGTGCAGTAGTGCTGTATCCGGTTATGAAAAGAAAATTGAAAGTCTGATTTGAGCCACTGATTTAAAAAAATCGATTTCTTTAAGAGAGTTCACCCGCCCAGTAATCCCCATCAAATTTATTGTTTAAATCGCGGGCCGAATCAAAAATTCCAAAAACAGAAGCACCAGAGCCGCTCATGCTTGCATACAGCGCCCCCTGACTGTACAACTCATTTTTAATCATTTCTATTTGAGGATGCTTTTTAAAAACGGATTCTTCAAAATCGTTTGTCAGTTTCTGTTTCCATTCAGTTATGGGCAGCTCAAGAATTTCTTTGATGGAATGAGTGGGTTGTTTTGGAATAACACCTGCGTATGCTTCCGCAGTAGCGACATGGATGCCAGGTTTTACCAACACCAGGAATTTTCCTTTCAGGCTTACCGGTGCTTCCGATAAAATTTCTCCCCGGCCACTGCCCAGCATGGGTCTATCATCCACAAAAAAAGAACAATCACTTCCTAACGTTGAAGCATACTTATTTAACTCAGTGTGCGATAGCTTTAAATTAAAAACAGAATTAAGCGCGCGTAACGTAAAAGCAGCATCGGATGAACCTCCTCCCAAGCCCGCTCCGGTTGGAATCACCTTGTGCAAATGGAGTTTGACGGGCTGCAAGTCAAAATCGTTGCTGAGAAGTTGATACGCCTTTAGGCACAAGTTATCTTCTTCCCTTCCGGGGATAGTAGTTCCTGATTGGGTAAATTGAAATTGATCCGACTTGATTACTTCCAGCACATCGCACCAGGGCACAGGATAGAAACACGTTGCTATATTGTGGTAGCCATCCTCACGCTTTGAAACAACCTGAAGGCCAAGATTGATTTTACAATGTGGGAAGACTACCATGTAACCACATGCCTACTTCACTCCGGCATTCAACTGTTCCTGGCTTACCCCTGTGGTTGAGTATCCACCATCGTGATATAAGTTTTGCATGGTTACCATGCGGGTAAGATCACTGAATAATGACACGCAGTAGTTCGCGCAATCTTCTGAACTCGCATTGCCCAAGGGCGACTGCAATTCGGCAAAATCATAGAACTCGCTAAATCCTTTAATGCTGCTTCCGGCTTTTGTTTTGGTAGGCGATTGTGAAACGGTATTTATCCTTACTTTTTTCAATTTGCCATAGTGATATCCAAAACTACGCGCAATGCTTTCGAGCATCGCTTTAATATCAGACATATCCGTGTAAAACGGGTAAGCACGTTGTGCTCCCATATAGGTTAACGCCACTACAGAACCCCATTCATTGATAGCATCTAATTTATAGGCTACGGCAAGCATTTTATGAAAAGACAAAGCAGAAATATCCGCGCCTTTTTGATAGTAATCATAATTTAGTGCGGTGTACGGAATATCCTTGCGCATATTCACGCTCATACCGATGGAATGCAAAACAAAGTCAAGCTTCCCGCCAAGGTGCTCCATGGAATCTGTATAGAGCTTTTCAATTTCCGCAATACTGGTAGCATCGGCAGGAATAATTTTAGAGCCGGTCTGTTCTGCCAGCTTATTAATTTCACCCATGCGCATGGCAATGGGTGCATTGGTCAACACAAATTTTGCGCCTTCTTCATGTGCACGCAGTGCA
>CAZNRJ010000507.1:0-2479 GCA_964574945.1 uncultured Ohtaekwangia sp.
TAATTCTTTGATCGAAGCGGCCTTCCGGCCACATCTGTTGTGATCGCTTTTTCACCTTTGGAGTACTTGCCCCAATAAACGTTTCTCCTTCCCCGGGTAACAAATGCCTGTGAATTTGATCGCGGTGTAATACGTTTTTTCTTTCCAGGTGGTTCGCGATGTGTGCCTAAGCGTGCAGCCCGTGCTACTTCTTTTCTGTTATCGTACCGAACTCCACCTGGTTTTTTGGAGTTGTGATTCACGAAAGGGCCTTTCTGCGGGTATACATTGGCTCGCGCTGCTTCTCCTGAACGAGAACGTATTCTAGGACTTTTACCACCGCCTATCGGTGTGCCTGCTTTTTCACCACCCGATCCTCTTTTATTTCTATATGGCGTAGGAGAAGAGTAAACAGCTCGCTGGGCAGATGATTGATTTCGGGTGCGCAGTCGCTTGCCTGCAATATCTTTTGTTGTTGCCTTTTCCTTTCGTTTTACAGATTTGGCTCGCGTTTCCCTGATTTGCCTTTTGTTGTTAATGGGCTTTTTGTCTTGAGCAAATGAAGCGGAGGCAGTAAGCAAAAAAGCGAGCAGCGCACTACATAAAATGAGGCGTGATAATGTTTTGCTTACGGTTTTCTTGCTTGTTATCAAGATATCAGGCTATAAACAGGCCAAGATAAGGAAAAACCCAGAAGTAGTAGATTACTTGTCTTTCGTGTTTTTTTAGTAAAGGATTGTAATTAAACGTAATAAGGTTAGCATTTAAAGTCGGGTGATACCAGAACTCCAATTGGTATAAGAAAGACAGCTTGCAATTTTTTTGATAGAAAATTTTATTTTATAACTTCATATCAAATCTCCTTATAACCCTAAACCCACAAACCATGAGAAAAGATTTATCTGTTTTAATAATCTTTGTATTTGTTGTGTTATTCTCAACAACGAATGGCATTAGTGCACGGAATTCTGCTTCAACAATAAAGAGTCCTTACGAAACTCAACTAAATCAAGGTAATGTACCTGACAATTGCCTCGCTTATTTCGTTGGATGGCAAAACGCCTTTAACGGATATATGAATGCTCAAACTTATGATGAAAGAGAATTTTACTTAGCAATGATGTATTATTATAATATGCTTTTGGCTACAGAATGCGATTCATAGGATCGAATATTTTTTTTCATTGATTTCATTTTCTGATTTTTAATCAATTTGTTCTGAACCTCATCCAGACCACCCCAACTTTTGGATGAGGTTCTTTCTAATTCCATAGTTTTTAACACCATGAAACGAATCAAGTTGCTTTTTCTCGTATTGTTATGGTATGTACCAGTTTTTTCTCAAGGCTTTGATGGCCTTTACATAGGCCCACTTTTTTCAGAAAAAAATGCCATTGCCATGCGTACTACAGGTAGTGTGGTGATGGGCACCGTTTTTATTAACGAAGAGGAGAAGTTTATTTTTTTTGGTGAAATAAATGGTGTTGAGCTTACTGGTTCGCTAATCTACGCATCGGAAACCTGGGGCTTTATTGGAAATTTGGCTGGAGATTCCTTATTGCTTTCCCTTACTTCGAACAAAGTGACAAATAACAGGCATCTCAAAAAAATATCATCAAACCCAGCTAAAAACCCTTCCAAATTTTTGGGGCCGGTTACGAAAGATATGAGGCTAGTGGGTGAGTGGACTTTAGTAAAAAAGGAAGATAACGATGGATTGCATCTAGGTATAGATGAGAAAACAGCAGGAATGACTTACGTAATTCTTGCGGATGGAACATTTTACATACGTTTCCCTTATTTGATTAAGATGGCTCCTAACTTTGACTTTTCTAAAAATAGGTATACCTGGAGTACGGATGACTCAAAATTTACTAAAGTAGATATGACTTACAGAGAGGCAATAACATCTGAATTTGAGATTAAAGCTGATACTTTGATTTTAATGACAAAAACCGAAAAAATGTACTTAAGGAAAGGTAGAAGGTGAAGAAGTTCTTCTTGATTAGTGTAATTTCATTCTTAGGAGGTGTGTTGATCGTGGATGCTCAGGTAGTTAAGGAGATGATTTATGCCCTTCGCTCAAATGGTTTTGCTATTAGGTATCGATAAAGTTTAGCGTATAGAATTCAATATTTTAACAACTCCTCAATCGCAGATTTTATTCTGCCTAAAGGCAGAAAATTATTTTCTAAAGTTGCTGCAAACGGAATGGCAGTGTCTAAACTGGCAACACGTTTTACGGGCGCGTCAAGATATTCGAAGGCATGTTCACTAATCCACGCTGCAATCTCACCGCCAATTCCACCCGTCAAGGTATCCTCATGAAGAATTAGTACGCGATTGGTTTTCTTTACTGTCTCAAGCACTGACTCTTTATCCCAGGGTAGTAGTGTACGCAAATCAAGCACATCGGCATTCACATCAGGCATGCTAGTCAAAATCTCTTTTGCCCAATGCACACCCATTCCATACGTGATGATGGAAAGATCAGCGCCCT
>CAZNRJ010000508.1:0-531 GCA_964574945.1 uncultured Ohtaekwangia sp.
TACCAGGTAACACCTTCCTTCACGCGTTGCGTAAGGGAGCGCAGCAAGACTTTTTGACGATACTGCTCCAGGTCGGCCTGCCGCTCTTGTTTAATCAGCTCAAGTGTTTTTAAAAGTTGTTCGGTGGCAGTCATTATGAGTTCAGGACTTTTAGATATGAATCAATGTATTGATTCAAACTTTTTCGTTTGTATTGCATGATAAACCGTGGATGGGCAAGCGGAATGATGGTTTCAAAAAACTGATGTTGCTCATTCAATTTAGACAAGAACTTATAATTCTCACCTTCCCCTAAACAGTAGGCAACATTTGTGTTGATCCTAAATTTCAATTGGTCGTTGAGACACGATATTATGAACGGGAGTAATTGCCCGGTTAATTTTTTGTCATCGTAATAGTTGAGGTTTTTTCCATCCTGAGTAAACCCGAGGGGCGAAACAGAACTAAAGTAGAAGCTTTTATAAAATTGAATAGCACCGCCATAGGCAGCAATCATTTTGTAAATAAAGTCTGCGGAGAGTTCTGCCTTTT
>CAZNRJ010000508.1:541-2478 GCA_964574945.1 uncultured Ohtaekwangia sp.
GCCGCAAACCGTTTCTAATTTAACGGGATCGGTAAAAGGGATTCCGGTCAGGCCACCGCCAAACCGGCCGGGATTTATACCCAGGATGATTTTCCGTTGATTGAAATCGGAATAGTATTGGTTGTAAAAACTTTTGCACAAATGAAAAGCAACAGGATCTTGATAAGGATTTAGTACCTCAACTTTCCGCGGAAGCGAAGTCTTGATTTCGAGTGTAGAGAAAAAGTTTAAAACCCGGTGCGAAAAAAGATCAGCATTCATCCTCAACGCTCTAAAAAGACTTTGATCTTCCTGGACTCACCAAATAAAATTAATGTATCTCCCTTTCTAAATTCCGTGCTGGGCGCGAGAATACCCAATGTATGTTTTGTTAAACGGGTAGCGCCAAGAATATTTTTTTCTTCAAAATTCCGTTTGATCGAAACCAATTGAATCTCAAACTCATTGACAAAATCAACATCAGTAATCTTATTGCCAATAAGCCGGCCGGGCACATTTGCCTCTACAATCTGAAACTTATCGCATACGCGGTGGGAATCAATTACCCCCTCAAAGCTTAGATGGTGCGCCATGCGATCGGCCGAGTTTTGCTCAGGATAAACAAACTCGGTGAGCCCCATAGTTTCAAGTACGGTTTTTTGAAGGGTAGACGTTACCCGGCAGATAATTCGTTTTACCCCAATTTGTTTGAGCAGTGCAGCGAGCAGAATGATTGTACCTTCATTTTCACCAATCGAAACAATGATGGCGTCTGCCTCTTTCAGGGGCAAGTCCTGGATCGCATCGCGATTTGTGGCGTCCATCGTTACTGTGTAGGTAATTCGGTTTTTTAATTTTTCCGTCCGTGCAGGAATACTGTCAACCCCAAAGACCTCATGACCTAACTCTACGAGTTTGCTTGCCAATGATGCGCCATAGCTACCAATACCGAAGACAATAAATTTCATATACAAATTATTTTAGTTCATAACTTCTTCCACCGGGTATTGATACGACTCTTGTTTTGCTTCGGCAACAAAGGCCATTAATACCGTTAGCGCACCTACACGCCCAATAAACATAGTAAGGATTAGAACAATTTTGCTTGTTTGTGAAAGTTCAGGGGTAATGCCTAATGATAATCCCGCTGTGCTAAAGGCAGAGAAGGCTTCAAAGGCTATTTTCAAAAGACCATGCTTCCCATCATTGACGGAAACGATCAGTACTGAAATACCAATGATTAAAAGGGAAAGTAAAATGACGGCAAATGCTTTATTGATTGACTGCTCACTTATCTGAGTCCGGTACACATTGGTTTTATTTTTGCCGAGTATAACCGTTTTAAGATTAAGGATGGCAACAGCTGCTGTGGTGGTTTTAATTCCACCCCCGGTAGAAGAAGGGGATGCGCCAATCCACATCAGCAGCAAGTATATCATTATTGTGGGAAGTGTAAGGGAAGATAAATTTACCGTACTGAATCCTGCCGTGCGGGGGGTAACCGATCCGAAAATTGAAGTTACTAATTTTCCAAACAGGGTAGGATGCTCAAGCAACGAAGCGTTTTGTTCAAATATAAGATACGTTGCAAAGCCCACAACTAATAAAATGAAGGTAGTAGCCAGCGCGATTTTTGAATTAACCTGAATGATACGGGTTTGGGACTCGAGCATTGGATTTTTTAACAGTCGGTTTAATATATTGATCGCCTTGGTGCGGAAGAATGAATATATATTGAATACAATAGGGAACCCCATGCCTCCAAGGATAATTAATGTTGCAATGATTAAATGGACAGGATAGTTGAATTTGACAATAGGCTCATTCAATCCATCAGGCAAGGTAGAGAACCCTGCATTGCAAAAACCCGAAACCGCATGAAAGATGGAAAAGAAAACCTGCTGTTCTTTTTCCGGAAACAAATTTATCAAAGCGGGATGGCGGACTGATCAATGATC
>CAZNRJ010000509.1:0-2472 GCA_964574945.1 uncultured Ohtaekwangia sp.
CCTAATTCTTTCTATATGTATTTGATTTAGCTTTTTGGACTCCCCTTTTTCAAAAAAGGCTTTCAATCCCTTGTGAGAAAAATTTACTATCATAGAGCAAACATTTTTTTCTGGTTTTATCTCTTAACGTTAGCATACAAATAGCGTTTGTTGTTAAAAGACAAATGTAACCCGTTACGTTACAAGTTACAAATTATTTTTCAAGTATCTCATTTCTTCAGCACACTCAAAATCTCATTCAGCTTGAGCAACGCCTCCACCGGGCTGATTGTGTTGATGTCAATTTTCTCCAGCATGTCGTGCACCGCCTTGGATTTGGGATCCATTTCGAACAAACTCATTTGGGCCGTAGCCTTCGGCAATTCATCAAACTTTGCTTTTGATTCATTCTTATGTTTGTCCTTTTCCAGAAAGTGAAGTATCTCATTCGCGCGCAACACCACTTTGTTTGGCATGCCTGCCAATTGTGCTACATGAATCCCGAAGCTGTGTTCGCTGCCGCCTTCTTTCAGCTTGCGCATAAAAATAATTTTATCACCCACTTCCTTCACGCTCACATTAAAATTTTTCACGCGTATCAAATCTTCGGTGAGCTGGTTCAACTCATGATAATGCGTGGCAAATAACGTTTTTGCTTTAAAGTCCTTATGATTATGCAAATACTCTACAATCGACCAGGCGATGGAAACGCCATCGTAGGTAGAAGTACCGCGGCCAATTTCATCCATCAAAATCAAACTGCGATCGCTCAGGTTATTTAAAATGCTGGCCGTCTCGGTCATCTCTACCATAAATGTAGATTCGCCCCGCGACAAATTATCGGAAGCCCCTACACGCGTAAACACTTTATCAATCAACCCAACCGTTGCTGCTTCTGCAGGAACAAAACTTCCCATTTGCGCCATCAGCACAATCAAAGCGGTTTGGCGTAACAGGGCCGACTTACCTGCCATGTTAGGGCCCGTGATCACCAAGATTTGTTGTGTTTCGTTATCGAGATAAATATCATTCGGCACATAACTTTCGCCCAACGGCAATTGCTTTTCGATTACCGGATGTCGGCCAGCTTTAATAGCTAATCGCTTCGATTCACTAATTTCAGGTTTGTTGTACTTGTTCGACTTCGCGATAACCGCAAATGACAACAGGCAATCAAGCGTAGCAATGACGCGCGCGTTCTGCTGAATTTGTGAAATGTAATCGGCAGCGTGATGCACCAATTCCAAAAACAACCGTTGCTCAATCACTAATAGTTTTTCTTCAGCATGAAGGATCTTTTCTTCATATATTTTGAGTTCTTCGGTAATATAACGTTCTGCATTTACCAACGTCTGCTTACGAATCCAATCGGTGGGCACTTTGTCTTTATTGGCATTGCTTACTTCCAAGTAATACCCAAAAACTTTATTGTATGAAATTTTTAGTGAGTTGATTCCGGTTCGTTCAATCTCTCGTTTCTGTATTTGCAGCAGATAATCCTTTCCCGAAAAGGCAATAGCCCGAAGTTCATCCAACTCAGCATTCACACCTTCTTTTATTATTCCACCCTGGTGAATGAGCATGGGGGCATCGTCCATTAATTCCTTTTCAATTTTTTCTAATAAAAAATCGCAGCGATTTAGCTGATCACCCAATTTTTTTAACTCAGACGAAGAAGACTTTTCCAAAATTTCCTTCACGGGAAGAATGGCCTTCAAAGAACGCTTTAGCTGGATGAGTTCCCTGGGATTAATCCGGCCCACCGCCACTTTAGAAATCAATCGCTCAAGGTCTGCAATTTGTCGCAACGGTTCGAGAATGCTATCAATAAGTTCTTCATTCGAATAAAACTGCTCTACTACCTGCAGGCGTTCGTCAATACTTTGTTTGTCCTTGAGCGGTAAGATCATCCACTTGCGCAAATTGCGCGAGCCCATGGGGGTAACGGTTTGATCAAGGATTTTTAACAAGGGAACTCCCCCTTCATTTTGCGAACTTACGAGTTCAAGATTCCGCACGGTGAATTTATCTAACCACACATACTTATCTTCATCGATGCGCGAAATGGTAGCGATATGATGAGTGTCTTTATGCTCGGTTATTTCTAAATAATGAAGTATCGATCCGGCTGCAATAATGGCTTCATTCATGCCATCAATACCAAATCCTTTTAAGGTGTTTGTTTTAAATTGCTGTATTAATTTTTCATTGGCGAAATCAAATGCATACACCCAGTCATCAAGCGCAAACGTGGCATAGTCTTCACTAAACTGAGTCTCAAATTTTTCGCGGCTTGCTTTGCTGTAAATAATTTCGGCCGGGCCAAAACTTTGGATGAGCTTATACACATAGTTATCCGCACCCTGGGCTGCATAAAACTCACCCGTACTGATATCCAGAAAAGAAACACCCATTGAGTTCTTCCCGCTATAGACGGAAGCCAGAAAGTTATTTTGCTTTCGCTCTAAAACATTATCGTTATACGATACACCG
>CAZNRJ010000510.1:0-2472 GCA_964574945.1 uncultured Ohtaekwangia sp.
ATAACAAGCTCCTGCCCGCTGCCATCAGGCTCGGCAAGCTGGGTTTTGATACGCGCAGGCAGCACCAATCTGCCTTTGGCATCAAGCTTACACTCATATTCGCTGGTGAAGAAAGTCATGACTTGTAGTGGTTGTCTATTTTCCTCTAAGCAAACATAAGTAACTTTCTACCACTTTCAACCACTTTATCCCACTTTTTTACATTTTCAATCGAAAAAGTAGCCGAAACGGAACATTTTTGACATCAAATGCTCAAATCATCGAAAAAAGAAGGGTTTTGCCTGAGAGTTTAATCAGAAGAAATAAGGGTTTTTGGGCGGCTGGCGAAGCGCCACCGGGCTTTACGCTACAAATCCGACTGGGCGCATGCCAACACACTTCGGGTTTTCCGCTTCAATCCCTGCCGCGAAGGAGGTGTTATTATTGAGTATAAATTTTTTTAAGAAAGTGAATTGACCAGCAACAACTTAGGGGAACCAACTTAGCAAAACATCCCACTTACTAATCAATTTGCAAAAGCGTATTTTGGAAAAAATCTGAACCCAATTCTTTATAATCATGGAAGCACTTAAGAAAACTTTATTCATTTTGTCTTTGGTGGCCGTCACCAGCTACACAATCCGGCACATCTATTTAAAGTGGGTTGAGCCGCGCGGCTCCGTGTTAGATAAATATGAGGAACCTATCGTGAGTGAAATTAAAAATGCTACCTCACTGCAGCAACTTGAAAAGCTTTATGCAGACGCCCATAGCAAAGTATTGGCTTACGATTCCTTAGACTCCATTAAAGCAATGCAACCTTATGAACGAATGCGGCTTGAACCCTACAAAAATCAAGATGAGGCACGCGCTGCCATCAACGCCTGGGAGAGACAATCCCACGAGATTTTTCAAATCCGGTTTTATTGGGCGCTTGGGGTAGTACTGGCTTTCATAGGATTTGCAGTGTATAAAAAATTCAATCCCTGGCTTGGCATTACACTACTGATTACAGGCTTTGCCGAGATGGTTTACTGGAGCAGTCCATCATTCTTTTCCGGAGCTGAATTCGAGTATAATAACCTGCTGACTAACAAGATCATTCTCTCTGTTCTTACGTTGGCATTATTGATTATCAGTGGCTTTTTGACCGATACACTAAAGTCCAATTCGAAATGAGACATCTCCTGTCGAAGGAGTCTTGGGTGCTCACCTTTCGTTCAGCTTCTTTGTACTTACGCGAGGAAAGGAAAAATTGTCCGCGGCCACCAAACTTGCTTTCAAGTCTTTTGTTTTATAATTTATTCTCCACTGTCTGCGGAGAATAAATTATTGATCAATGACTTTACCAAATCTTAGCGTGTTCCCGCTTGGGTCGTTTATATAGAATTCCCTCATTCCCCAGCTTTGGTCTATAGGCCCATTGTGTACAGGGGAGTCAGGGTTATTTGGAACGATTAATCCTCTGCTTACATATTTTTTAAATAAATCGTCAACTTCGTCCACTCTCACATATACATTTATACCCAATTTTTGATCGCCTTCTAATACTGTAAGTCCTATTTCTGCTTCCCCATTAATTAAGTCCACTACCCAATCATCTGCTGAAGCATTGGGGTATTTTAATTTAAAATCCAGAACATTTGTATAGAAGTCAATTGCCTCTTTCATATCCAGGCACCGGAGAAAAGGAATTGTTTTCATTTTGTTCAAAATTGAATTTTATTGTTTTTTTATCATTAACACTGTGTCGTCATAATCAGGAATGAAATTGCCGGGCAATATTTTCGTTTCAGAAAATCCCGCCTTTTTATACGCTCTTATTGCCTTTTCATTCCGTTTTGAAGGGGCAATATAAATTGTTTTGCTGCCAAACGATTTGTCAAGATAACGGCAAAGCATTTTTATTGCTTCTGTTCCAAATCCTTTCCTTGTAAATTGTTTGTCTGCCAGCCAGATGTCAAGCTCTGTCGCCTTTGTTTTCGGGTCTATTTCATTATAGTTTATCTGGCCGATTTCCTGCCCGTTATGTTCAATTATAAAACATCGTCCTTTTAATGGTTGTGAGTCGTCAAAATAATGGTCTGTGTAATCGTCATCAAATTCATCCCAGGTCGGTGCGAGACTGTCAGGAAAGTTTGGTAATCCAAACATTTCACTTGTCAGGTTAGAATTTGTTGCCCAGTCAAATATTTTTCTTTTGTCCTGCACATTTGCTGGCCTCAAAGTCAATATTTCGTTTGCCAGGAATTCGGTCATTTTTACGAATTGTAATTTGTTCGGGCCTGACCCGCAACGGAATAGATTTTGATCTTGCACGGTGTTATAAGCAAATTTAAGATTGTTGGTCAGCGACCAACAATAACCCGGGGGAAATCCTGCTTCGAAATATGATTCCAGTTCAATTTCTTTTCTAAGCCCGAAAAAATGCTTGGCCCCGGAACGGTCGATTTTATCCACGCTTCGTTGCCACGATTTCGTTGAGGTTCTATT
>CAZNRJ010000511.1:0-2452 GCA_964574945.1 uncultured Ohtaekwangia sp.
TTTTAATGATTAATTCTACCTCAAGTTTACAAATCAATTAAACAAACAGTTGTCCCTCAACTATTGTATGAACAGACAGCGGTTGCCAACTATTGGCTGCATAGCCAATGCAGGTAATGGTAAAGCGCAAACAAGAGGCTGTCTCCTACATTTGTGAATTCAAAACATAGACACCTTTTTCTTTTGAGAGGAATTCAACCTCTAAGTTTTCAGGCATAATTATCTCGATTTTAAAAGCGCCCCGGTTAGCGCTGCAAACCCGCCTACCAACCCACCCACAATCAGTGTAGCTAAGAATGCATTGATCGGCAGTAATCGATTTATTTTTTCGGTAAGAATGGAATGTGTAAGCGCATCAATATAGAAAGCCATGCCTATCCACAGAATAGCCACACCTAAAAAACCCGCGAGGAAAGAGGGGAATCCTTTGTTACCCATCAGGTATGCAACCATAAATGCGCCTACGGCCATTGTCCACCACGGCAAAAATGATTGCAGGATAAAACAGACAATACTTGTAACTATAAGTTGGATAAAGAATTTCATAATGCTGGTTTTAACGTAAGTGTTGCCAAGACAGATTTCATTTTAGAGGCTTCTGAATCAAACTGAAACTCATAATATTTTCCAGTTGCCCAGGAGTTGAGGAGGTTGTTATAAAACGGACTTCCCGGATTGCCCGATTGCCCGCCCGGGTAAACACCCCAGGCACGAAGTTTTATCTTTTCTAAACTTACCACCATGCGCCAACTGGGCCCGTTGCGATGAGACGATGCATTGATAATGCTACTATTTCCACCATGTTCAACATGATAACTGAAAGCAGGCAAGCCTTGCAGCAAGTGACCAATAAATGTGTCTTTATAATCCGCCCAACGCGGCTCTTGTTTGTGTTCTGCTTTCCAATTCTCAATTGTTTCAACTCCTTTAACAAAAGCTTGCTGCACAACTTCTTTGGCAGTTTCCTTAGCGGGAGTTTCAATCACATCAAAAAATGAAAGATTGGGGTTTTCTTTTATTAATTTGATAGTAGTATAGCTTGTTGGATACTGAAGTGAAACTTTTGAAGTTTTGATCTCATCCCAAATCATTGGGTAAAGAGTTGTCCACCAGGCTTCATAATAAGAAGCGCCTTCGGAGGTGATCGTGTTTTCAAAATCCCAGGTTTTTAAAATTTGGTAGGCTTTTGTTTGGGGAGGTGTGAATGAAGTTGTATCTAAGAAAGATAAAAACACAGGCAAACTTTCAGAGGCTTTGAGGTTGTAATTGTCAGATTGCATCTCCATCATATCGCGCGGGGTAATGTCTGTCATCTCCGACAAAAGTTTGTTGATCCTGCGATTGCGATACGCCTCATAACTGGTTGAAGTTATATAGTAAGGATAGGTTTCATCGGCAGGATATTGATTCGCAGAACTTACAAAGCCGCGCCCAGGGTTTTTATACATTACATTTTGATCGTTGGGGATAAAAGCCTGCCACTCGTTGGAAGTTTTTGTGCCATCCAACACAAACTTGCCTTCCTCTTTTCTGCGCACCGGAAACTTTCCCTGGATGCGCATCGCCACATCGCCACTCACGCTGGCAAACACAAAATTCTGCGCGGGCGATCCATAATGATTTAATGCATCCATATACTCGTTATGGTTCTTACCCCGATTTAATTTATAGAACGTTAAAACCTCTTCCGAGGGATCATGTGCTACCCATCGAAAGGCATACGACTTTAACTCATCATTGCTGTGAAAACTTTCATCATATAACACAGGTCCGTGATGCGTGTAGGTTACCGTATCGTAAAAGGGTTTACCACCCTTAACTATAATTTTTTCGATTACTTTTCGGGTCGGCTTCCAGGCCCCATCACTCAGGTATTCGTTTTTGTCCTGATCTTTAAATTCAATTTTATACCAGTCCACCAAATCGCGCTGAGCGTTCGTTACACCCCATGCTATTGAATCGTTGAAGCCGCTGATTACTGCAGGCGATCCCGGCAAGGAAGCGCCCATCACATTTACACCGGGAGCCTGCAGGTGAATGACATACCAAATGGAAGGCAGTGTTAAATTCAGATGCGGGTCATTACACAGGATAGGCGATCCGTTATGAGTCTTACGGCCGCTCACTGCCCAGTTGTTACTGCCAATATCGTTCGATGGCTTTTCAAAAGTGGTTAAGCTTATCAGTTCATCGGGCAGCGCGGGTGGTGTGCTGTCGAGCGTGATGGGTTTGAATTTCCAATTGCCTTTATTATCGACAATGGGGTCGCCCATTTTTTCATCATCGGGCCACAGTAAATCAAGCATCTCTTTACCGAATAAATGCAAGGCGTTGGTCATCTCGATATCCTTGTCTCCAATGTTTAGCGTGAGGGCCATGTTCTTCAGTAGCAATCCACACTTTAAGTTCGACCACGGCTCCGGTTTATAGTTTAGCAATTTGTATTCGAGCG
>CAZNRJ010000512.1:0-2436 GCA_964574945.1 uncultured Ohtaekwangia sp.
CCAAAGGTTTCATCTATTAAACGTAAGGCCCAAAAAGCAATTACAATCGTAATAATTCCAACCAACATGGCCCCTCCTAATATTCCTAAACTTTCACGAAAGTATTTGAACGCAATAGTGAGAGGAATGACCGTGCCCCTGATAAAGTTTGGAACCGTAGTGGCAACAGTTGAGCGCAAGTTGGTTCCAAATTGCTCGGCAGCAATCGTAACAAAGAGTGCCCAATATCCAACCCCAAATCCTAACAGGAAACAACCAACATAAAAAGTGGTAGCATTTTGGATGGGGAAATATAGAAACGCAACTACAAACAGGAGCGTCAGTAATATAAAAATGAATACCGTTTTTTTCCGTGACCGGATAATCTGACTCGTTATCCCGCTTATCATATCGCCAGCTGCCAGCCCAATGTAACTGAACATAACGGCATCTCCGGCCACAATACCGGTAACATTCATGGCTTTTGCAAACTCAGGTGAAAACGTGATTAAGATTCCAATCACATACCAAATGGGCAATCCAATTAATATACAGCCTATAAATTTAATCAGGCGTTCCTTTTGTGTGAACAGTTGAAAGAAATTTCCGCGTTGCACACCTTGCTCCTTCACTTTCAAAAAAATTCCTGATTCAAATACACTTACGCGGGCCACTAAAAGTATTAGCCCTAATCCCCCGCCAATAAAGTAAGCCATCTGCCAGTCGAAAATTTTAGAGATATAATTGGCGAGCACAGCTCCCATCAAACCAACCGTTGCAACAAGAGTTGTTCCATACCCTCTCAGGTTTGTGGGCAACGATTCAGCGACTAACGTTATGCCTGCACCTAACTCACCGGCCAACCCAATGCCTGCAATAAATCTTAGAAGCGCATATTGATTTACCGTTTCGGCAAATCCATTCGCAATGTTAGCAAGGGAGTAAAGCAATATGGAACCAAACAAAACTGAAAGGCGACCTCGTTTATCGCCCATAATTCCCCATATAATCCCGCCAATTAATAGTCCTGCCATTTGCACCCGAATCAAAAATTCGCCCTGGCTTAACATCTGGTCTTCCGAGACGCCCATCGAGCGAAGGCTTGGAATTCTTACTACACTAAAAAGAAGCAGGTCATAAATATCAACAAAATAACCAAGGGCAGCTACAATTACCGGAATACTAAAAAGTTGTTTCAGATTACTCTCTTTCATTAGTCAAAATTTTCATTAAAATAGTTGAGTTTTATCAAACCACAACCCCCACCATCAACTGTTCTTTACCACTTGTAAAAAAAGAAATTGATAGTTGAGGCATGTGAGGCAAACCCGCTGATATTAAAAAATCAAATTATCTTTTATGAAGAAGCTTTACTATTTTCTTATCTATTGCAAAAAAAGTTGCAACTCCTGCAAAGCCAGAGTAACGTGCAATGAAAAACTTTATAAGGTTAGTTGGATTCCAAAATCTTAAACAACTCATCCAGGTTAGGGGTAATAATTATCTCCGTCCTCCTGTTCTTCTGTTTGTTCTGCGCATTGTCGTTCGGTGCCAATGGAGAAAATTCTCCTTTTCCGGCAGCAGTAATTTGCTTTGCAGAAACTCCGGCCCCTGTTAGAATTTTAGTAATAGAAGTAGCGCGCATCACACTCAAGTCCCAGTTGTCTTGCATGTAGGCAGATTTCTTTGAGATGGGTACATTATCTGTGTGCCCTTCAATAACCACCTGAATATCTTTTTGATCTTTGATAGCTTTTGCAAGCTGCTGGAGAGCCGTTACTCCTTTGCTATCAACCACAATACTTCCCGATCCAAAAAGTAATTGCTCAGCAAGAGATACATATACTTTCCCATTCTTCATTTGCACGGTGAGGTCGCTTTCCTTAAAGTTCAAAAGTGCATTCGTAATTCTGTCTTTCAAATCCTTGACCGCTTTATCCTTATTGGCTAATATTTTCTCAAGCTCCATTACCTTCTTTTCACGCTCGGCCAAGCTATAGCTTAACGAATCATTGAGCTTACGTGTATTCTCTAAATTTTCCTGGATAGCAAACAACTGATCTTTCTGTTGGGCTAAATCCCGGTTTAGCTTGCCGCTATTGTTCAACAAATTTTTATAATACAAGTTAAGCTGATCATACTCTTTGTTCAAGTCATCTAATTTCTGGCTGGTTGCCCGATAGGTTTGATTCAAATCAGTCGTATCCTGCTTCAGCTTTGCCAAAGTTTCGTTCAATTCTTTCAACGATGCATTCGCCTTATCTAACTGATTAGTCCGGTCGGCCAATTCACCCTCAGTTTTAATCTTCTGTGCAAGCACATCGTCAAATTTCTTTTTGCTTACTATACAGGATGAAAAAAGCAGGAAGGGAACAAAAAATAGAAATTTATAGATTCTCATAGTTTAAAAAATAAAGTCATAAATATCTGAAATTAAATTCAATTCTTACTTTCGAG
>CAZNRJ010000513.1:0-2427 GCA_964574945.1 uncultured Ohtaekwangia sp.
GTTCATGCATATCAGGATTTCAGCAGAGAACCATCACTGCATAGTTTAGAAATATTAAGAGGGCAACTAACTACTATTGCATCAGGTGAGAAAGAGGAGATAAAAATTTTCTTTGAGCAAATGGCATTAGGTGCAAATCTCTTTTTGCGCTATCATAATGTAGACGAATTCAAAAATACTAACGAATTACATTTGTCTGCTATGATTGCGTCAATCAGTTATTGGCGACAACATCATACAGAGGATTTTGTCGTGCATCATGACGCCTCGGCAAATTTTTTCCGCCAACTTAATTTATGGGAAAAGATTACCAATAAAGCTGTACCGGAACAAATGCATCCATTAGGTGATGGAACTGAAGTTGAATTTCCGCTACGAGTTCTAAACACTATACCAATAAATTCAAAGAATAATTTTTCTATCCAGCTATGTGATATTTTAGCTGGTTTAAGCGCTCGAATTTTTAATCAAGATACAGCTCCAGCTGATAGAGAGTTGCTAAATAATGTAATCAGGGACGGGTTAGGGGAGATCATCTTTGATGGTATTAGACCGGAACATATATTTCCTGACCCAATATTTCCCAAAAAATCAAAGGGGCCTGACGCTGTTGATTTAATGATGCAAATTATAAATGGCTCTCCTAATCAATAAAGACTTGGCTTATTATAATCCTCTTAATCAATACTTGATTAAAGTATTGATTGTCAACAATAAAAGCAAAAGCCTCTTAAAAAAACCTCTTAAAACCTCTTAAAACCTCTTAAACTAATTCCCATGTAGCAAACTCCTCTGCCGTTCTGATTTTTCCTTGCATCCGAAGTGCAGAAAGAAGATTTCCCACTTTCGCCTTCTTTTGCTTTTCATTCAAGGCGGCAGAAAGCTTCGGAATAATTAAATTATCAATCGCGCTTCTTTTTGCGGGGCTAAACTTCCTCAAATACTCTAGGATCATTTCTTTAAAGTGGGCATCATCAAAACTTCGATTTGCAATGTACTCGGCCTTGAGATCTTCATTGTTGATCGGCTCAATCACTTGCAATGACAGATAGAGATTAGGCTTTCTGCCTTCAACAAATTTAAGCCTCTTAAGATACCTGAATTCATCATCTGAAATCGATTTTTTCTTCTGCACTCTATCAAGAAGAATAATATCTTCCAAAGTGAGATTAGGATTTTTAATCAGAATACGTGCAAAATCCTCATTCAGTATTTTGCCTGTTATCGTAACTTTTACCTTCCCCTCGGAAAGATCATAATCAGGTAAAGGGAAAAACCGCTGCCTTTGCAAGTTGAAAATCTTCCTGATACCCCCGCCTTGCGTCTCGATCATATCTAGGTTTTTCATTGCTTCGACTAGAAAGGGGTTTCGATAGACTTCTTCGGGTGTGTCTTTTAACACCACATCCTCCACCGATTTAGGTAAGAACGAACCGTAATTGGAAAATACAAGATGGTCATCTTCAAACTCAACAACATTAATCCTTGCACCCTTGGTATAATCCTGATGGGCAATAGCATTGTTTAACGGTTCTCGGATATTGAATGGGTCATACCGAAGAACTTCATCCGGAAAAAGTGTTCCATCCCGCAAGTATCTGTATTTGAGATTGCGAATTTTTTTATAAACTTCATCTACACTCAGAATAAAAGGGATAGAAAATATTTCGAAGTCTTTATCCTGATTATCTATTGTTTTCAGGTTCCATCGGATTTTTACAAAAGAGCCCAGATAGTGTTCATTCTCTTCCTTGCCAAGTAAGATTAATGCAGCACGTGTGATCTTATCCCTGATTGTAAGTTTCGCTTTAGCCAAAAACTTTGCATTATCCCAAACGTCTACTTCATCCGCGTATTTAGGATTTCTCTTTTTAAACTCTATTCTTGCTTTGGCAATTGCGGCTTCGTCTAAATCCTCGATGGTCGCCTCTGGAATTACTACGGCAGTCCAATCTTCAAATACCCGAACTTCATTCAGAATTGCATCCAATCTGGATTGCTTCATTTCGATTAAACTATCTCCTACCCGCTGCCACAGTTTCTTATGTGCATAAACAGGTAAACGATATTGATGTTTGGGAATATGAAGAACCCAAACAGTTCTTCCCGTATCAGAGGTTTTAAATTCTTGGATATCAAACCCCTCAACATTCAACTGAGGGCATTCTTTAAGAATTCTATGTTTCAATGATTGAGTATCATAATTCGCAAAATCCTGTATCCCAATAATGTTTAGTGTTTTATCTTCTACCCCAATTATAAGATGCCCACCTTTCATATTCGCTATAGCAGAAACATAAGACACAATATCATCACCTTCATGACCTGAAACAACGTGCTTCAGAGACTTGAATTCTTTCCATTCACATTTTTCATTTTCCGCAGGAAAATGTGCTTGTAGATAATGTTTTAACTCTTCCTCTGTCA
>CAZNRJ010000514.1:0-2418 GCA_964574945.1 uncultured Ohtaekwangia sp.
CCCTGATTTTAAATTTTGGATCTTGCATTTCATCCCTTGTAAATAGAACGGGTGCTTTCGGATTCCAATACGCACCGCCCAGCAGTATGTGAGCTGCGTGTGTGTATTTTGAAAAAAGTGATAAATATCGTTCCGGGTAGTTATGAAATTCTTCGCGGTTGAAATGACCTCCTGTTTTTCGTGTGTGATAATCAGCGCTGCTTAATTGGGCATATACCGGTTCATTATATTCTTTAATAAGAAAATCCTCCGCATTTACTTTACGAATTCCTGCGGTGTCCAAAGTCTCCATGGCGCCTTTGCCCACACGCCCTGCACCCGTAAGAATTATTTTAACGGGAGGCAGGGTTACTTTCCGTAATTCGAGTTTCAGGTCATTTACATCAAAACACTCATACGCCCTGCGCAATGAAAACAGATTATAACGTTTCCCGTAGGTTAACAGCCCATTATACGCACCTACAATTCCGGCAAACCGGCCAAAGGCTACTAATCGATTACCTTGAGCATCTTTCAGTCCCTCGTAATCAATTAAGCGAATGTTTTTTTTAAGGATGGCCTGAAGCAAACCACGATTATAAGGCTGCTTTTTAATGGTATGTGAAAAAAACAGGTATGTTTTGTGAGCGATCAATTCATGAATGGGCACTTCTTTTATTCCCATTAAAATATCGCAATCACTTATATCAGAAACTACTTCAAGGTCTAACGCCCGGTACTCTGAATCACTAAAGCATCGAACAGCGCTTTCCTGACAAACTATGTTAACATGATCAAAGCGTTGTTGAATTTCTTCTGCCTGTGCAGGAGTAAAGGCAACCCGTTTGTCGGGGGGTACTTTGCCTTCGCGAAGCAAACCAATTTTAATTGGAGACATGTGTTGAATGGATAAGTAATCGAAGATAGTCAGCTTTTGGCTTTTTTATTTGAAATAAGCACCCTTCGGTGTAAAATAATTGGTATCGATTATTTTTCCTTCTTCGTTACTTTCAGTTTTTCTTTTTCAAGATTTTCATCGCGTTCAATCAATTTTTTGTCATCTACATTTTCATCTAAAAACTCATTCAGTTTTTCAATAGCCATGTTGGATTTCAATTCACCAAACTGATCAATGGAAATTTCGAATCCCGTAAGCTCTTTATGTACCCTGGGCTTGCCTTGCTTCTTGCTGGGTTTGTCTGTTTTCTTAGCCATAGTTAAACGGGTTTTTTCAATGTATTCAAAGCGTGTTCTATTCGGCTTGCTACTTCTTCACTTCCCAAAATTTCCATCGTCATCATCAGGTCGGGACCGGAGGCCCCGCCTGTTATTGAAACGCGAAGCGCTTGTAAAATTTTGCCGGTGCCAATCCCCAGGTTAGCGGTAACAGTTTCCAATGTTGATTTTGCCACTTCTGCAGTCAGGCTTGTGAGCTTACTTATTTCCTGACTATAGGCTGTTAAAACATTTGCAGCATCGGCATTCCATTTTTTGGTGATCACTTGTTCATCGTATGACGTAGGGGCAATGAAAAAGAATTTTCCGTGCAACCAAAAGTCGTGTGTGAAGGTGACCCGCTCTTTCATAACTCCGCAAATTTTTGCGGCTTTCTCTTTTGAGCATACGATGTTTTCCGTCTTAAGCGAATCAAGCAAATACGTTGAAAGTTCTTCATTGGTTTTTGCTTTCAGGTATTGCTGATTAAACCATTGTGCTTTTTGAATATCAAAACGAGCTCCGGCTTTTCCAATCCGTTCAATCGAGAATGCTTCAATCAATTCATCCATTGAAAAGATTTCTTGTTCTGTACCCGGGTTCCAACCCAAGAATGCCAAAAAATTGATGAGCGCTTCTGGCAAATAACCTGACTCACGAAACCCCTTGGCCAGTTCGCCTGAGCTTGGATCAGCCCAGTTCAATGGAAATATAGGGAAGCCCATTTGATCTGCATCACGCTTGCTTAGCTTTCCATTACCATCCGGCTTGAGTAGCAACGGAAGGTGTGCAAACCGGGGCATTTCTTTTTCCCAACCGAGGTAGCGATATAATAAAACATGCAACGGGGCAGAAGGCAACCATTCCTCACCCCGGATAACATGTGAAATTTTCATGAGGTAATCATCCACCACATTGGCAAGGTGATAGGTTGGCATCCCATCAGATTTCATGAGTACTTTATCATCGATTTGTGATGAATCGACTTTTACATCACCACGAATCAAATCCTGTAAATGGATATCACCTTCAGCCGGCACTTTTAAGCGAATAACATACGCTTCTCCGGCTGCTATTTTTTTCTTTGTTTCTTCTTCCGGAAGAACAAGAGAATTATTCATGCCCATCCGGGTAGCTGCGCTGTATTGTTGATTGGACGAACCCGCAGCTTTTAGCCGGTTGCGCATGGTCCGCAATCGAGCGCCAAGTCATTCCACAGGCGCC
>CAZNRJ010000515.1:0-2416 GCA_964574945.1 uncultured Ohtaekwangia sp.
GTAATGCCCCATATCTTTTACACTTGCCTCCCGAATGGCAGCCCGCACTACGGGTGTGAAAATATTTTTATCGTACTGCTCAAAATGAAAGCCTACATATTTTTTGACGGGCGCATAGTTCTTCAGCATCCATTCTCCAAACGGATCAATCATCTTAGGTCTTGGAGCTTTCTTAGAAAGTAAGGCCGACTGATGACTCAATCCAATAATTGGAATTTCCTTTTTACGACAAGCCCAGGCAGTAATCGGTTCAAAATCATTTACCACCAAATCATATTTCTCAACCGGAAACGTATTGATCTCTTTGATTATATCTTTCGAACTGTTTTTTTGAAACGTCTTTAGAAAGTTGATTCCCCCCTGCTTTCCAAAGTAAAAGCTTAACCCTTTCGATTTATATTTTACCGGATAGGGCAACACAATTTCGGCCTGTGCCCCGCTCACAAACAAATCGAGCTTGCCATGTTTTTTTAATTCGGGAATGATATCAACTGCCCTGCTCAAGTGGCCGTTGCCTGTGCCCTGAATGGCGTAAAGAATATTCATTTTTTAATTGTCAGGAATTCATTGACAAGGTCTTTAAATATCTCGTCATTATCCAGGTTATTTTTGGTTGATTTTATTTTAATAGACATCGCTTTCTTGTCTTCATGATAGCGATAAATACTCCAGGCGCCTGCATGGTATTCCAGTGTGGTCAGGTTTTCCACCCAATCGCCCGAATTGAGATACGTTACTTCCCCTTTATCGGTAGTAATCTTTTTCATTTCGGGATGGTGGATATGTCCGCAGATTACATAATCGTATCCATTCGAGATGGCAATATCAGCGGCTGTTTTTTCAAAATCATTAATAAATTTTACCGCTTGCTTCACGCTGTCTTTTACACGCTTGGAAAGGGAAATCTTACTTCTCCCAAATAGTTTAAGAATGAAATTGACAAATGAGTTTATCAGGATCAACGTATCATATCCTATCGCGCCAAGTTTGGCAATCCATTTTGAATATTTCATCGTAACATCAAACACATCGCCATGGAAAATCCAGGCTGATTTGCCGTTGAGTGAAATCACCTTCTTGTTTGCAATGCTGAATGACCCCAACCGAAAGCCGGCAAATTTGCGCAGCATCTCATCGTGATTGCCCGTAAGGTAGGTGACTTTGGTTCCCTTGGTGATAAGCCCTGTTATGTGCTTCATCACTTGCATGTGCGACTTTGGCCAGAACCGCTTACTGAACTGCCACATATCAATGATGTCGCCATTAAGAATAATGCGCTTGGGCCTGATTGATTTTAAGTAGCGAAGGAGTTCCTCAGAGTGGCAGCCGTAGGTTCCCAGATGAACATCTGAGATGATAACGAGTTCGACCTCACGCTTGCGTTTACTGCCCATTCTAATTGGGGCAAAGAACCGAACTTAGCGTTATCCAAACGTCATTGAGATATTACCAAACTGTTAACGACTCAAAAAAAATAATACTCAATGTCTTTCTTCAACCGCTGATACTCTCTTGGATATTGAAATCAATTCTTTAAGCATAATTCCCTGTTGCTCTCGCATAGTGTCACAATCTTCCCGGATAAATCCCTGGCTTCTGGTTGTTTCAATTTGATCTTTTCGCAGTGCTATCAGTTCTTCGCTAAATGTATTTTGCACCTTGCTCAATTGCAGTAACTCCTCAAGAAATGTATTTTGTACCTTGTTCAATTGCATTAACTTCTCGAGAAATGCATCTTGCTTTTCTACTAAGTCTCGTATTTCCTGGCTTATATTATTGAATTTTAAACTATCCTCAGCAAGTGCCCTGCTCATAACTTCTACATTTCGATCTGTGCGATCCATCCTATCCAATACTTGATCAGTCTTTTTAAGATACTGCGCAAGCAATTCAATAATTTTATTCTTAAATTTCAATGGAAGAGTTTTACTAACTGATGTTACGCAACTTTTGCCACTATGGCACTAAGTCACGAAGAAAAGATTTATTTTTTGGAATGTAATTCAATAAAAAACTTAGTGTCTTAGTGCCCTCGTGGCGTTTATGCGCAAGTCCAGTTACTAAGAACAAGTTATGAATCTTTATCTTTTTATCAATCGCCTTAACGAGCAAATTTAAATCTTAAATACTTGATCTTCTCGCCCTTTGCAGCAAACATTTCCTCGTACCGGGTTTTTATGTCATAACACTCCGGGCGCAAATGCGACTCGTATAAGTCGTGTGTGTATTCGAAATCCAATAAATCATTTCTAAAACCAAGCTCTTCTAATGTAAAGTTAAACAAGTCGGTGTTATCTGTTTTAAAACGAAAGTATCCATCAGGCTTTAACAGCTTCTTATACATGTCAAGATACCTCGAACTTGACAGTCGTCTTTTAATATCACGCTTGCGCGGACGAGGATCAGGAAATGTTAA
>CAZNRJ010000516.1:0-2404 GCA_964574945.1 uncultured Ohtaekwangia sp.
AAGCGTAAGGAGCGGTCGCGTATCGTAGCCCATCACATAAGGCAACGGAATATGGCCCACCGATGGCAACAGATCGGCCATAAAGCAAATCGTATGCTGTTTGTATTTTATTTTTGGAATCATCATAGCATCGGTATGACCGGATGCGTAAAAGATTTCCATAAAGTCAAATGGAGATTTCCCTTGTTGGTCAATGAACTGCAATTGCCCGCTCTCCTGCATGGGTAAAATGTTTTCGGATAGGAAACTGGCCTTCTCGCGTGGATTTGGTTTTGTTGCCCACTGCCAATGATCTTCATTACTCCAATACGTAGCGTCCTTAAATGTGAGCGCTAATTTTTCATTTTCCCTTTTAACACCACCTCCACAATGATCAAAGTGAAGATGCGTGAGAAACATATCTGAGATATCATCTGCAGAAAATCCATGTTGATTCAAAGACGCATGAAGGGAATCATCACCATGTAAATAGTAATGACTGAAAAACTTTGCATCTTGTTTGTCCCCAAGTCCATTGTCAATCAGCACAAGTCTATCGCCATCTTCAATTAACAAACAACGCATGGCCCAGGAACACAGGTTGTTTTCATCGGCCGGGTTTGTTTTTTGCCATATAGATTTGGGAACAACGCCAAACATGGCCCCGCCATCCAACTTAAAAAATCCGGTATTGATTACATGTAGGTTCAAGATTCAACGATTTATAATTCAAAATTCAAGTTACACCGATTTTGAATTTTGAATCCTGAATTTGGAATTATTCTTTCACCACGCCCATGGAACAAAACTTTTCAATCCGTTGATCAATTCGTTCTTGTGGTGTAAGCTTATTCAGTTCACGAAAACTTTCCAGAATTACCCGCTTTACTTCATCGGCCATAGCCTTAACGTTGGTATGCGCTCCACCGAGTGGTTCGTTAACTATTCCGTCAATCAGCTTCAGTGCGTGCATATCTTTTGACGAGAGTTTTAACAACGCGGCCGCCTGTTCCTTAAAATCCCAGCTTCTCCACAAGATGGCCGAACAATTTTCGGGCGAAATAACAGAATACCAGGAATTCTCCAGCATAAAAACACGATCGCCAATGCCAATTCCCAACGCTCCCCCCGATGCACCTTCCCCTACCACAATACAAATGACCGGCACCTTAAGCATGAACATCTCTTTCAGGTTGCGGGCAATTGCTTCGCCCTGGCCGCGCTCTTCCGCTTCAAGTCCGGGAAAAGCTCCCGGGGTATCAATAAACGTAACGATGGGTTTATTGAATTTCTCTGCAATCTTCATCAGGCGCAATGCCTTTCGGTATCCTTCCGGGTTCGCCATTCCGAAATTTCGCATCTGGCGTTGCTTGGTGTTGCGTCCCTTTTGCTGGCCAATCAACATAAATGTCTGGCCGTCAATAGCTCCCAGGCCACCCACCATCGCCTTGTCGTCACCCACCGTGCGGTCGCCATGCAGCTCAATGAAATCGGTAGTTATTTCATAAATATAATCTAAGGTATACGGCCTGTCGGGATGACGGGATAGTTGCACCCGCTGCCAACCGGTAAGATTTTCGAACGTTTCTTTTTTCAGGTCGGTGATCTTCTTCTCCAACGCTTGAACTGCCTTCTTCACCGAATCATCACTACCGTCTGCGAGGTGTTTCATATCGGCAAGCTTTCCTTCCAGTTCCGCGATGGGTTTTTCAAAATCCAACAGATTCATTTGCCCCGGGTTAAATATTAAGGCTACAAAATTAAGATAATTTTGAAATCACGGCCTTTTATGCAAGAAAGCCTGCTATTTAGAAGAAATTGGGAGAGCTTTACGGATTCGGTTCACCGGCCTTAAAACAGACACTCCCTTAAGCCTTGCGGGTAAGGGAGTGTGATTATGAATGACTTAGGTCAGTTCGATTAAAGTATCAGAAGCACTACAATGATAGCCTCAATCAACAGCGCATTAATCAGTCCTTTCAGAAATAGTGGTTTCATTGATTTCATTTCCATGGCCTTTACTTTTTTGCTCAATCAAAAGTAATTGATGCCATTTCGTTAAGGAATTGATTACCGATAACCGGATTTTATAGCCGATGTGCTGCCTGATTACCCTTTTAGTGCAATCGGTCTCAGGGGGAGTTACTGGTGCATTTGTCTTCTGCGGGAGACATAACTCAGTGAAAACACAATAAATAAGCCGATTGGTTAGAATGGATGTTTCTCTATGGCATCCAAAATTTAAGCAAGAGAACTGGAGAAAAGGAACAATATGTTCAAAGTTTCATACTTAATATTTACCTCACTATATAAGTTATCAGGAATTATTGCGTTAAAGCGCTGTACTTTGCCTTTAGTTCGCTTTAAACTTATAAACCTACGATTATGAAAAGGTCATTTTTACTTTTAGCGAGCTGCTTATTCG
>CAZNRJ010000517.1:0-2399 GCA_964574945.1 uncultured Ohtaekwangia sp.
CGGGCAGCAGTTTCTTTTGCAGGGGTAGTATCAACAGATGATGGAAGTAACTCAATTTCCATTCGGGGAAACTCGCCTGTTGGTTTGTTGTGGCGCATGGAAGGTGTTGATATTCCCAATCCCAATCATTTTGCTGATGTAGGTTCATCGGGGGGAGGTATTTCTATTTTAAGTTCACAATTATTAACCAACTCCGATTTCTCAACCGGGGCTTTTCCTGCAGAGTATGGAAACGCATTGGCCGGAGTGTTTGATTTGAATTTGCGCAAAGGAAATAATGAAAAACGCGAGTACACCGTGCAGGCGGGATTTTTGGGATTAGATGTTGCAGCCGAAGGGCCGTTCTCAAAAAATTATCGCGGCTCGTATTTGATAAACTATCGATACTCTACGTTAAGCGTGCTTTCAAAGGTGGGTGTAAACCTTGGGGATGCTGTTACCAATTTTCAGGATCTTTCGTACAACATCTATTTGCCTACTAATAAGCTTGGAAATTTTTCCCTGTTTGGCTTTGGCGGACTGAGTGATCAAAATCAAGATGCGAAAAAAGATTCTACCCAATGGGAAGAAGACTACCAGCGCAACAACTCTACTTACTTTTCCAATACGGGAGCAACTGGTATAAAACATGCCATCACATTTAATCCTCAAACCTACCTGCAATCGGCAGTTGTTATTTCGGGTAACGATCACGGGTATGAGGAAGCCCGGTTAGATGACAATTATGTGCCGCAGTTCAATTACAAATCAAATTACATTACGCGCAAGCTTACGGTAAGCTCTGTGCTCAACCATAAGTTCAATGCCAAGAATAGTGTTCGCTCAGGTGTTTACCTCAATCGATATTCCTACAATCTGCGCGAGCGATATGTTGATCATGAAACCGATCAAATTGTGCAGCCCCTTAACTCTGATCTCCAAGCCAACACGCTGCAGTTATTTTCGCAGTGGAGCTATCGCGCTACACAAAAACTAACGATTAATTCAGGGATTCATTTTTTATACCTGAAGGAAAACAGTACATACTCAGCGGAGCCAAGAGCGTCTGCTAAGTATGAACTTAACGAAAAGCAATCGCTAAGCATGGGCTACGGACTGCACAGCCAGATGCAGCCCATTGGTGTGTATGAAGCATTTATTGAACAGCCCGATGGAAGCTTTAAGCAATCAAACAGGAATCTCGGCTTCAATAAAGCGCATCATTTTGTAGTGGGGTACGATCGCTCACTCACTAAATATTTGCGGGTGAAAACGGAAACGTATTACCAGCAGCTTTACAACATTGCCGTGAACGATGATGTCACCAGTCCGGTTTCTTCGTTGGTTGTGGAAGAAGGTTTTGTAACGGACCCCATGGTGAATGAAGGCTATGGAAGAAATTATGGTATTGAACTTACCGTTGAACAGTTTCTTCATAACAATTTCTACTTTCTATTATCGGGCTCTTTGTATAATTCGGAATACAAAGCGCTGGATGGCGTGTGGCGAAACACACGCTTCAATGGCAAACGCGCCCTTAGCCTTACAGCCGGAAAAGAATACAACTGGAAGAAGAACCGGGTATTTGGCTTAAATGTTCGCGCAATTTATGCGGGCGGCTTCTGGACAACCCCTATTGATTTTGAAGAATCCATGGCGTCAGGGGAAACCCGTTATATAGAGAGCCTTGCCTTTACGGAACAATTGCCCGACTACTTTAGAACGGATCTCCGCGTAAGCTTAAAACGAAACCGTGAAAAGACCACTACCACGCTTTCGCTGGATTTGCAAAACGCAACCAATCATAAAAACCTGGGGGGCCAGTATTTTGAAGTGCGCAGCGGTGAAATCAAAAAATGGTATTCGCTGCCCCTGCTGCCTGTGCTGAGCTATAAAATTGAGTTTTAGAGTCAAGACCACTCAACTTAGTCAGACCACTAAAAAATTCAGCGCCTATCTGCGAAATCTGCGGGAAGCAAATTTTTCGATAGGGGTTTAGGGGTCCTGGATTGTCTTACCTCCAAATACAAAAAAATGAAAAAGCTTAACGCCATAATTTTATTGCTCTCCCTCGTTTGGTTAACATCCTGCTTCGAAGAAGATCCGGGGCCGCGCCAGCAGGATAACCGCAGTTTTGCCGTGGTTGATTTTGATCGTATTGAAGCCAGTGATGCGCTTATCATCTCTGTGAAACATGGTGAGAATTTTTCAATTGAAGCTTCAGGCGACCGTAGAAATTTAGATGACCTGCTTGTTACTAAAAATGGAAATTCGTTGGTGATCCGGTTTGGTCATTACCAGAAAAGACAATATGCTACCACTATAAACATTACGCTTCCGGTTTTGTACGGAGTCGATTTTTCAGGAGCGGTGAATGCGCAGGTTTCCGGATTTGCCCCTGTAAACAGGTTGGATGTATC
>CAZNRJ010000518.1:0-2396 GCA_964574945.1 uncultured Ohtaekwangia sp.
CAGATATTGAACATGCCAGTGGTTGGAGTGGAAGTGGTGCCCGTTATGAAATTTGGGATTTAAATGCTACTACTGCCAATGCTGATTTAGGTACCGTATGGTCAACAGCATACCGGGCTATTCGCGATGCAAATATTTGTATTGAAGGAATTAAGGCGAGTGCTGCTTTCCAATCAACCGATGTAACGATTGTGAACGAGTTTAATCACCTGCTTGGGGAAGCATATACTATACGTGCCTATTGGTACAGCATGCTTACCTTTTACTTTGGTGATGTTCCTTTCATTGTTCAGGCACCTAAGGCTGGTAACGATTTTTTCCTACCTAAGGAAGATCGCAACATCATTCTTGCCGCTGTTATTCAGGATATGATTGATGTTGAAGGAGGTATGATGTGGGCGGATCAGGCTGCTTATGGAATAGAACAGGTAAACAGAGAATACACATTAGGCATGATTGCCCGCATCGCGTTACAACGAGGTGGGTATTATCTAAAACCTGATCTTTCATCCGTGCGGGAAAGTGATTACCTGACGTATTATCAAATAGCGCGCGATTACAGCGAAAAATTAATGATGCTGAAGGATCGTCCGTTAACAGATTTCAGAGAAGTATTTATGAACGAAAACAAATTCGTTGCTCCTGTTAATAGTGATATATTATTTGAAATCCCTTTTGCATTGGGCAGAGGCGATGTGGGTTGGAATATTGGAATAACAGTAGCTGCAGGCACTCATAGCTACGGAAGTGGCAATAATTATATGGCAATGCCGCCCACCTATTTCTATTCCTTTGACTCATTGGATGCAAGGCGCGATGTTACCTGTGGAATGTATAAGGTAAATGCTGATTTTCAGGAAGAGTTTATTGGATTTGGTAGCGGAGCAAATTCATCTAATATCTCGCAAGGTAAATGGAGCCGATACTTTTTGTCTCAAGGTCAGGGACCTTCTACGGCAAAAGGAACCGGGATCAATTGGCCGATGCTTCGCTATGCAGATGTGATACTCATGTTTGCGGAAGCTGAGAATGAATTGAATGGACCAACTGTTGACGCACAGAATGCATTGCGAAGAGTGCGCCAACGCGCATTTCCTTCAACATTGTGGAATGAAAAGGTAGACACTTACATTTCGTCTGTTTCAGGTGGAAAAAACGATTTCTTTGAAGCTATTGTGGATGAACGTGCCTGGGAGTTTGGTGGTGAGATGATTCGTAAGTATGAACTCATTCGTTGGGGAAATTATTCTCAAAAAATGCAAGAGACCGTTCAAGGCCTAAAGGATTTAGCGGATCGTGCTTACGCGCTTGATCAAGGTGCGGCTATTGTTCCTGAAGACAAGCCACACTATTTGTTTTGGAAGCGTGATGGCAGTGGAAAGTTTACTATGCTAAACCCTAACAAAGCAATTCCTTTATCGCAACATGCTACACTTGAACTAGCGGGTTGGACCAAAACATCATTCCTCTTGTTTTTGCATGATAACACGCTTACGTACAGGGAATGGATTACACGCGACTGGGCGAATTATACTAACGGACCGTTGCGCTATATTTTTCCAATACCTGCAGCCGAAGTTGCTACTGGTGTATTGAAGAATGACGGTTACGGATTTGGTGGATAGACAGTTTATTTAAAAAAAATAAATTTCGATTATGATAATCAATAAATTAAAAATTGGATACGCGCTCATCATGGTGGTTTCATTTGCTGCTATTTTTATTGCGTGCGAAGACGAAGAGGTCTATCCTGAAACCCGGCTTTTTAGGCCGGTACTAAATGAAGAATTAATGCCTCTTAAAAATGGTATTATTATTAATATGGCGAAGCTGAAGAAAGCGGTTTCTTATACAATTGAAATCAGTCGCGATACCTTCAAAACGATAGACTACAATATCAAGTCAGATACAAATTATGTAGTTGTTAATGATGAGCTTTTGAATGGCGATCCGCTCTTTTGGAATATGTTGTATCAGGTAAGGGCAATTGCGCATGCTGAGGAAACAGAGTTTGATAGTAAGATTTCTGATCTTGGTTCCGTGCGAACTGAACGTTTTCCTACTATATTAAACACGCCCTCACCCTACGATGTAACAGATATTGCTGCACGTGTAACGTGGACGGTTGATGGTGCATCAGTTACAGAGGCAAAGGTATTTGCTAAAAGTGATTTGAAGCTCACTACGCCTTTGTTAGAGTTTAATGTACCCGATGCCGATCAGGTATCTGGTGAAACTTTGGTGGTGCAAGGGTTAACTCCATCTACTGCTTATCAGATTGCAATCTATAGTTCAGGTGTTCTTCGTGGTTGGGTAGATTATACTACGTTTTCTCCTGATATAGATCCCACTGCACCGGGTGTTGTGGATTTGAGAGCAGCTACCGATCCCCAAGC
>CAZNRJ010000519.1:0-859 GCA_964574945.1 uncultured Ohtaekwangia sp.
CAAAACCCCCACGGCTACCAATGCCAGTGAACTTAGGGCGAGAGAAAGATTTTTCATGAGTTATAAATTACTTATTTAGGGGCGCAAATATAGGTTTATTTGGGAATTTTTTGTTTCAGAAGAAGAAATTCAGTCGTCAGTTTCCATCTGAAATGAATACAGTGTATCATCCAACGAAAGCGTATCTGCATTGAAATCGTTAATAAACCGCTGGATAATTTCCGGGGTCACATATTCAATATTCAGCCCGGCATCCAATCCGATACCAAATTCATGATCAAGATCTAAATCAACGTGCTCACTCACCTTCACTGAATCTTCCTCTTGCAACTCTACCATTACCTCCGCCAGGTAAAGGCCGATTTCTTCCTCCTGGCTGTTAAGTGTTTTCAGGTCTCCGTTTTCGTCCTCTTCATAACTTATCTTTTCATAATGAGGAAACTGTTTGGCTGCCCTTTTCTCAGCCACATCAAAGAGTTCGCTTTCGTGCTGAAGCCGAAGGGTGTACAGAACACTATCGAAAATAACTTCTTCTCCATCATGAGTACCAATAAAAAAGAAGTGTGCATACTCATCTGAATTCTCATCTTCACCATCAAGAATAAAATTCTTGCCTGATGCGGTGATCTTCTTTTTGTATTCCTTTATAATCTCTTTATCGAACCCTTTGTTTTTCATTGTCTGGAATTTGAATCTACTTAAACCACTCGGCATACATGGGATAATTCTTTGCAGTTCGAACGATAACAGCCTTCATTTCTTCGCCTACATCTTTTACCCTTTTTGCCGGGATGCCTGCATAGACACTTCCCGGTTCTACTATTGTTTTAGGGAGCACAATCGCTCCTGCCGCGATAAC
>CAZNRJ010000519.1:869-2392 GCA_964574945.1 uncultured Ohtaekwangia sp.
CGTGCAACCATGAACAATTGCATTATGGGCAATGGAAACATTACTTCCAATCACCGTTTTTGCTTGCTGATACGTGCAATGAATGATGGCTCCATCTTGAATATTTGTGTTGTCTCCTATTGTTATTGAATTTACATCCCCGCGCACTACTGCGTTAAACCAAACCGTGCAGTTATCACCCATGGTAACTTCGCCCACCACCACCGCATTATCGGCCAAAAAGTAGTTTGCTCCAAACTGGGGCGTGAACCCTCTCACTGTTTTAATAATTGCCATTTTTGCTTGAATCAGGGCTAAAACTACTTGAAAATAGCTTTAAAGCAACCTTATAAACAAATGTAAAATGTAACTGACAAGATGTCACCAAAAGCGCAAAAAGTGTTAATTTTGCGTTTCAATGTGGACCAGATGAAGAATTTGATTGAAGATATTGGAATTATTGACGGAGAAGTTACGGTTAACGAGGCGATTCGGGTTACGGGAGAGACCAATACAGGCAAAAACAGGAAACTATATATAGAAAGCTATGGGTGCCAGATGAATTTCTCAGACAGCGAGATCGTGGCCTCAATTCTTGAAAATGATGGTTTTGATACCACTTCCGATCTGTCTCAAGCCGATGTCGTTTTTCTAAATACCTGTTCCATTCGCGAAAAAGCAGAACAAACTGTCCGAAACCGCCTTACTCAAATCCAGGGCTTTAAGAAAAGGAAACCTGAAATGATGGTGGGCATTTTGGGCTGCATGGCCGAACGATTAAAAACTCAGCTACTCGAAGAAGAAAAAATTGTTGACCTGGTAGCTGGTCCCGATGCTTACCGCGATTTGCCCTCGCTTATCGCTAAAGTAGATGATGGCGATAAAGCAGTAAATACATTTCTGTCGCGCGAAGAAACGTATGGCGACATCACACCGGTTCGGCTGGGAACAAACGGAGTTACGGCATTCATTTCTATCATGCGTGGATGTGACAATATGTGTTCATTCTGCGTGGTTCCTTATACCCGAGGCCGTGAAAGAAGTCGCGACCCGCAATCCATCGTTGCCGAAGCGCATGATCTTTTCAATCGCGGTTTTCGTGAAGTAACCTTGCTGGGCCAAAATGTTGACTCATACAAATGGAGCGAAGAAGAAAATAACAAAGCGCGTCTTGAAAAAAATGGAATTCAAGAGGTTGTTACGTTTGCCAATTTGCTGGAGTTAGTTGCACAAGTGAATCCTGATTTGAGAATCCGGTTCTCTACTTCTCATCCTAAAGATATTACAGATGAGGTACTTCATGTAATGGCCAGGTACGAAAACATTTGCAAGTATATCCACCTGCCTGCACAAAGCGGTAACAGCCGCATTTTAGAACTGATGAATCGCGGGTACACACGCGAATGGTATTTGGAAAAAGTACATCGCATTCGCGCCATACTGGGCGAAGAATGTGGAATTTCATCAGACATGATTTCCGGCTTTTGCAGCGAAACCGAAGAAGAACATCAGGATACACTTTCATTGATGGATCTCGTAAAGTA
>CAZNRJ010000520.1:0-2379 GCA_964574945.1 uncultured Ohtaekwangia sp.
GCGACCTACTGATTACAAGTCAGTTGCTCTACCAGCTGAGCTAAGGAGGCTTATTTCCTTTATTAATTTCCCTTTAGCTACTGATTACAAGTCAGTTTCCGCCAACTGGCGGATGAGCTAAGGAGGCAAACTTGTCTACCAAAGCTTTAGCGTAGGTAGAAAGAGGGTGCAAAAATAACGGAAGTGTTTGTTTTTACAAGGCTTTTTAAACCGATTTAAGCAGTTTTAGCTGCTTTTTTAATTGAAAGAGTTGGTCACTGGCTTCCGTGATTTTGTCGTTAAACTCTTCCTTCAATTTAGCCGCATTCTTAGAGCGCCCAAAGAACTCCAGGTTGTTGCGCAGCGTAGCCAAATCATTCTCGGCCTTGGTAATCTGCTTGCGCAAACTCTGCTCTTTATGATACAGTTTCCGTTCAGCCTGCGGATCATTTTTCAATCCGCTTAACTGAACTTCAAGCGCGGCCTGATCTTTCTCTGCGGCATTTAATCCGCTGATCGATTCAATATACTTAGCAACAGAAACCGAGAATTGATTTTTGATGGAAGCAACAGACTGCTTGGGCACAAACCCAATTTCGTTAAAACGCGCCTGCAGTTCCTGAAGGCTTTCAAGACTACCTGTACCTTGCGCTGCAGCCTGGTTCAGCTCCTCAACAATGGCTTCCTTCTTTTTTAAATTATCTTCCTGTTCGTGGTCTGCTTTTTCGGCCACGCCTCGCTGCTGCTGAAAGAAGTAATCGCATGCTTCTTTAAATTCCTTATAAATTTTATCGCGTTGCTTTTCCGGCACGGGGCCAATTTCCTTCCACACACGCTGCAGGTTTTTCAATTCGTTCGCAGACTTTATCCAATCATCACTTGATTTCAGCTCAATAGCACGGGCCACCAATTCCTGCTTTGCTTTTAAGTTCTTGTCGCGCTCTTCGTCTAATTTTTTGAAAAACAAATTCTTATTGTGAAAGAATGTTTTAAAGGCTGTCCAGAATTTCTTATTAAGGTCTTTTGTTTTGGTGCGCGGCACACCCCCTACGGCATCCCACTTTTTCTGGATGGCCAAGATCTCCTGGGTTTTTTGATTCCACTCTTTGATGCGGTCGGACGTAAAGGAAGCAAATGCTTCTACCTCTTCTTCAATCTTAAGTTTGGCATCCAGGTTTGTTTTCAGCTCTGCCTGAAGATCGACCAAAAAAGCATCGCGTTTTGTATAGACGGCATCCGATGCAAGTTTGAACCGCTGCCATACAGGCTCCTGGTCTTCTTTCGGCACCGGTCCAATATGCTTAAACTCATGGTGCAACTCATTCAACTCGCGAACAGCATCCTTAATGCGGGTTACATGAATTAATTGTTCTGCCTTTACGCACAGTTCAATTTTAGCTTCCAGGTTTTTCTTGCGGTCTAATTCTTTTAATTCAAAATAGATATTGCGATGATCATAGAACCGATCGATCAAAGCATTGTAATTAGCCCAGAGCGTTTTAACATGGGCCATCGAAACCTGACCTACATGCTTCCACTCATTTTGTAAGTCTTTAAAGATATGAAACGATTGGGCGGAGTCCTCACCATCTATTAATGCACGCAGCTTCTCAAGAATTTCATTCTTCTTTCTCAGGTTCTCTGTTTTTTTCTCTTCAAGATTTTTGAAGTACAGGTTTTTACGGTCGCGGATTAATTTTGCGGTGGCATCAAAGGCATGATCGGCTTCATCCAACCGATATTCAAAGTCATCTTCAACACCGCCCTCTTTAATAAACCGGTCGAGTGCTTCGGCTCGTTCCTGCTGGCGAAGTTCATCATAGAATGGCCTGATCGCTTTCAGAAAAGATTCTGCCTTGCGCACATCTTCTTCTTTGGCAAGCTCTTTTACACGTGCCACCAAATCTGCTTTTGTAAAGTCGGCATAATTAACGGCATGCTCTTCTTCAGGTTCAATCTCCTCAGTATGCTCATCCTGCTTTAGCGCGGTTTCAGAAACTTCCTCAGCGGCTTCATTAACGGGCTCTTCTTGTACCTCTTTATCGTTTTCCATCATCATCATCATCGTCTTCTCCTCTTGCTGAGGAACGGTAAAAATACTAAAATCATTCAATTCATACGGGGATCGGCCGGGTAATTGGAATACACGGTAAACCGCCCGCCCAGTTCCTTCATGGCCTTTTTCCACATCAATTCGGGATCGGTTTCAAATACTAATTCTTCATTGACCCGATCGCTCACAATCCAAGAATCAATCTTCAATTCTTCGTCTAATTGCCCATTGGACCAACCGCTATACCCCAGGAAAAATTTAATATCGGTTGCGCTAAGTTGGTGAGTATCAATAAGCCCCATCAGTTGGTCGAAATTGCCACCCCAGAACAAGCCGGGGATAATTTC
>CAZNRJ010000521.1:0-2373 GCA_964574945.1 uncultured Ohtaekwangia sp.
TAATGCATTCGTGTTTGAGTCGGTGCCGCCAGCGGATATGCCTCAATACAGGGCGCACAAAAAAAACCATTTTGTGATATCATACTCCATTAAGGGGTCATTCAGGAATTTCATCGACTTTAAGGAAAAAATTATCAACCCGGGTGATGTCGGGTTAATCAATCCCAATCACATTCATTTTGTTCGGCCTGTCGACAGAAATAAGATTGAGGTTATGATCGTTGCTTTCAACAGATCTTTTTACAACCGGTTAACCCTGAACGCCAAAGTGAACATGATGGCAAACGCCCCGCATGAAAACATGGTCGTGCATGGCCAGCGGTATGATGAGGATGTAATCCCGCTTCTTTTTCGGTCGATTTTAAAAGAGTATCAAATACATCATAGAGCAACCCCGGCCATTGTTGCGCTCATGTCAATTTTAATTACCCGTTTGTGTGAGCAAAGTAATCCCGCCAGGGAACTGACAAAAATCAATTCCATATATTATTCTTTTTTGAATTTGTTGAACGAAAACCTGTCAAAGACACATCGCGTTACCGAATATGCCGATGACCTTCACCTATCGGAAAAAAGTTTGAACCGGGCATGCCAGGCAACTGCCCAAAGTTCTGCGCAAAATATTATCCACCAAAAAATTAATTTCGAAGCTAAGCGACAGTTGGCACATGACCAATCATCGGCCAAAGAAATTGCTTATTCATTAGGCTTCACCGATCCAATTCAATTTTCAAAATTCTTTAAACTACATAACGGGTTTACTCCCCTTGAGTATCGAAAGAAAGCCCGTTCAGGACGGTTGTCCTAAAATACCAATAACTGTCCAGTCTTAACAATACCCCGCTTTTATCGCTTGCGTTAGCAATAATAAAAGCGAACGTATGGATACTACATGGTCAATCTTTAGTGGCGGAAGGTTAAATCAAATCCCCGGAAACGCCTTGTTCAGGATAACAACGGACGATGCGTTCGAAAATATCCTGCTGCGATCTGCACGCATTAAGCAATCTTTTGAAGATAAATTAAAGCGGCAATTACCCTTGCAAAAAGTGCATAGCACCCAGGTGCCTTTATGCATCACCTATCAATCGGTAGTTGTGGTAAGGGAATCAGCCAGACGAGAGGTTGAACTGTCTGTAGTGATAAAGGATGAAGAAAATGATTCCATGCTTTGGCATTTCATTCTCATAAGTCCTGAGGGACGTATTTCGCCTGATGACCTGGACGAAATTGTAACCCAGATTATCAATCGCCTTTTTCCTGACAACATGAATATGCACAAGGCTTGTCTATAAATGCCAATACATCTTTTGTTAGCAGGCCGTTTTTAATAGTATGAAATCATCCAAATAAAAAAATCATGACAAAGCGCATAGAGAACCGAATATATAAAAACTTCGCCATGCTCATTTTCATTTTATTGACCATGATCGTACTCACCCTGGCAAAGAAGGTGGAGGCAGCTGACATTCCCCAGATACACCGTAACAAGGTGGAAACACAAGGACAAATTAAAAGTGATTACCTGACCGGGTTTAAGTTTTACCTTAACTAAATAGAGATGAGCAGCCAATTTAATAACCAGATCATACACGATTGTTTTTTTGACGAGACACAAATTAGTGATTTAGGATATAGTGACGTAGTTACACTGGGATTTGGTCCATTCACAGAATTTGATTTTGGTAATTTTCTGAGGTCAAATGGATTTAAAATCCAGAAACCTTCAGGTAAGGTTGCTGTTTTGATTATTGGAGAAGAAGGTTGGGAGGAATCAACGGTTATGGAGATTTTGAAACTCCGGACTGGTAATACGCTGCGGGTGTATTCCCAGGAAATGTTTTTACTTCACTGTTCATTAGGAATGGATCCACTCAAATCTTCAAAAAAGATACTTAAAAGCTTCGCAGAAGGTCATGCGGGTTTACAATTTCTAATCGAGGTTGGGTTTCAATGGCCGGTTACTACGATTGTGCCGTCAATTGAATTTGCTTTTAACGATCAAATCTAAGAGCGCCAACCGCTGTCAAACTCTCCAAGCGTTATCAGGCTCGTTTTTAACCGGAAAATGAGTTCAATGCAACTTTTGGAGAGTTGCAAAAAAACATGGGTCGCGACAATTTGAAATTCACCCCTTTCATAAAATTTGGTACCTTGAAACTCTTATCGGTTTCATGGCCAGAACTGCATCATCTTCCTATTCTAATCATGTGCAATTAATAAGGGGTGGCCAGGATTTTTTTCAGATCCTGAAGTCAAAGATTGCTGAGGCTGAAAAAAGCATCTATTTCCAATTCTACATTTTTGACGAAGATGAAACAGGCCGCAGTGTTGCCAATGAGTTGATCGCGGCCGCAAAGCGGAACGTGAGTG
>CAZNRJ010000522.1:0-2332 GCA_964574945.1 uncultured Ohtaekwangia sp.
CCCAGGTATTAACCCCTTCTCCATTAGAAATTGACCTTGGCACAACCAAACTAGCTGACTCAACAGTGAATGTAAATGTAACGTTGCGCAATACAACGCAGGATATTATACCTGCAGGAACCTATGTATTTACAGTTGTCGTTGATTTATCTGTTACTGATCCGGAATTATTGGGAGCCAGCGGCAATACTGAATTCAAGTATGTTGCAAGGGAAATGCTACCCTCCCCTGCCGGGTTTAGGCTTCCGAAAGATATACCCGCAAACGGTTCATACACAATTCCAGATAGTACCCTTTTATGGAAAGAACAAAAGTTATTTACGCCAAATAATGGTTCCATAATCGTGTTTGTTCAAAATAATAACACCAAGCAAGTTCTTCAAGCGAAAGTTCTCAGTAACCCAGAGCACCCCAGTAACCCCCTGTACCCGGATATTATAACAGGTATCGAGTCTTCACATTTTGCTGAACAGGTAGTGCTCTACCCCAATCCTGCCAATGATAGTTTCGTAATTGAACTTCCAACCAAAGCGGATAATCGCTTAACAGTTCACATGATTGACCAGGTGGGCCGCCTGGTGCATGAATCAACCATTGAAACAGGTGAGCAAACCAAAACGATAAACACACAAGATCTTGCCGGGGGTATTTATGTAGTTCAAATTGATGCAGGTAAATCGGGTGTGGTGAGGAAGAAAATGATGATTGTACATAAACAGTAATTTAAAAGTAAGCAGTTGGCAGAAGGCAGTACGGCTACAGAACTGCCTGCCGCACGCTGCTTACTGCCAACTTTTTCCTTAAGGACTGCATTCCTCAAGTACTTCCATACTTCACCAAAAAAGCATTCGCTCCCAACACTTCAATTTCTGAAAAGAAGAAATCAGGCTCATCTTCAGTTACAATGCACTTACATTTAGCTTGTTCAGCAGCATGGTATTCAAGGCCATCTTCAAAATCGTGGATAGCCGGGTTGCTGATTGACTTGATCACGACAGCAGCATCGGTAGTGGCGATGTTAATTTTATGAGTGAGCAGTTTGATTTTATTTATAGCTACTTCCCTACCTGATTTTTTATCGGCAAAGTAAAAAGCAATTGCTAAACAAATAGGCGAGGTATAAACTTGAAACTTTGATTGATCGGCCAAACTCAACACTTTGGCTGCATAAGGAAACAACGGATACTCCTTATTTAAAACTGTTACCAAAATATTTGCATCCAAAAACAGTTTCATTTTTTTGATTTGAAGTACGCTGCTTTCAATGACTTGCGGCTGCTCTTTTTAGTTTTATAAACGGCTGCTCCTTCGGCCAATTGATTTACCCAGGCTGCTACGGGCATTTCTTCGAGGTTGTGATATGATTGATTGGTTATGCGCTCATAGAGATACTCTGTCAACCGCGATAAACTGATGTTTTTTTCATCGGCAAATTTCTTTGCCCGGTTTATTACTTCCTCGTTAAAGCTTAGCGTTACCTTGGCATCCATGAGTTATTACTTTATACGACAAAAATAAAAATATTATACGTATAATATTTGGAGCCTGAAATAAACTTTTTAAGCCTGTGTAAGGCCTGCTATCTTAAGGTTCGTTTTTAAGCCTGTTTAACGGGTTTTTTCTTTACCCGGGTCAGTTTCAAATGTAAGTTCCTTTGCCTAATTTGAGCGTTTAAAGTTCTAATAATCCTAGTATAGTTGGTATGGAAATGTTTCTTAAAGCCGATACCTGGCTTGCTTTGCTCACGCTTTGTTTTTTAGAAATTGTACTGGGTATAGACAATATCATTTTCATTTCCATTGTATCAAACAAGTTACCGGAAGAAAAACGACCCAAGGCACGTAATGTTGGCCTGGCATTAGCCATGTTTGTTCGCATTGCTTTGCTGTTGGGCATCACCTGGATAATCAGCTTCATTGAACCTTTGTTTACAGTGCCTGCAAATTTTCTTATAAAACATGACATGGCCTTTAGCGGCAAAGATTTGATTCTTGGCTTTGGTGGTTTATTCCTGATTGCTAAAAGCACCCTTGAAATCAACCATGAAATGGAAGGTGACGAAGATGAAGAAGGAGGTGTGGCAAAAGCTGCCACCGTTACATTTGCGGGTACCATTGTTCAAATTATCCTGTTGGACATCATATTTTCTTTTGATTCCATTTTAACGGCCGTAGGTATTGTGCCCCCCGAACAAGTGATTATTATGATCATCGCTGTAATTGTTTCCATTATCGTGATGATGTTTTTTTCCGGGGCCATCAGTCGCTTTATAAAAGATCACCCCTCTATGGAAGTGTTGGCATTGGGATTCCTGATCTTAATTGGGTTTACT
>CAZNRJ010000523.1:0-607 GCA_964574945.1 uncultured Ohtaekwangia sp.
TTCCTTCAGCCTTTTAAAGTGATTGTAATCAATTACAGAAAATGTATCCCGCTTTATCCTAACCTCATTTACACTTTTATGCGAAACAGATTGCACCATAATGGCATTGAGCGAAGTAGTGCTTGAAAGCTGTTCGCGTGCCAGTTTTTCCATTCCATCAATAAGGGAAAGAATAGAGACCAGTGCGGCCACTCCAATTACAATACCCAATACGGAAAGGAAGGTGTGGAATAAATTTGAACGAATGTTTCCAAACGCCAGGGCAAACGAACTGAAAATTTTTTGTAACATAGATTTCAGGTAACAAAGCAAAGACTTTGAACCCAATAAAATGTTACAAAATGTTTTTATTTTTTGTTCAGAAAAGAAGAGTACATCCAGATCAGCTTTTCCTGTGCCCGGATATAATCGCTCATTAAGGCGTTCGTGCCTTCATCCCCGGCATCTGCCGAAAGGCTTAACAACTTCCGTTGAATTTCAATGATTATTTTATATGATTCCAGGATTTCAGCAACGGCTTTGTTTCCATCGGAAACCTGCTTGCTTTCCTTTATACGCGATACTTTTTGGTAATCGCTATAGTTGTGATTGGGGGTATACCTGAGCG
>CAZNRJ010000523.1:617-2325 GCA_964574945.1 uncultured Ohtaekwangia sp.
AGAAGCAGGCCGTTGTATAGTTCTTCAAACTTAAGATGTAATTCAAAAAACTTTTCGCCTTTGATATTCCAATGATACCCGCGGGTATTCTGATAGAATACTGAATAGTTTGCCAACAACTCATTTAACATCTTAGCCAGGTTTTCAGATTTGGCTGTGTCCAGCCCTATTGCATTTAGATTTTTCATAATTCAGTTAGTTTCTATGTTTCACCATATTACCTGCAAAACTTCTTCAAGCTAATAAAGAATGCAATAACCGGCTATGATTTAAGTCAGGATTTAACCTAAGGATTATTTCAAATATTCATCCGCAGCGTTATTTTGATTGACAACATGTTGCCTGAGGGCTATCAGCTCATTGACAAAAGCGGCACTGTTAGTCAGGTGAGTATATTTTCCTATCTCAAATTCATGTGGCCCAATTACATAAGGTGAAATCAGTTCGTGATACTGTGTAAAAAGATTGTTCATTGCCTCCGGTTTAAAAACAGTGTTCACAAACCCCTGCACATTTTCCCTGTATTGAAAATTATAAACGGGGTCATCCATCAAATTCCGGATCAAGGGCCAGGCATCACTAACTGTTGAAAGTGAAATAGAAGTAGCCGGTCCACCGCGGTTCATCATACATTCATTATTATCCCACGGTATCCACGTCAGGCCACCGGACGATTGATTATATAAATAATAATTGTGAGCCATCTTGCCATACGTATCCCAGTTCAGCATGGTGGTATTAACAGCAAGCCATTTTAAGAAATGAGATACATTAAATACTTTTTCAAGCTCTGTGCGCCATTGAGCAGGATTGGCCGTTCGTAATTCACTATTCAAAATTGAAATTGCGGCTTGCACGTCAGTATAGTCAGCAGCTTCTTTATTGTTTTTCTTTTCAAACCTGGCCTGCACAAAAGTTTTGAAATCAGATTCGGGTTTATAGATATTACCCGTCTTGCTGCCTAATTGGTTCTTGACCATGGTATCATCCACCACTTCAACCATCGTATAAACCCCGCAATACTTTACGCCAACACCAAAATTAATATACACTTTGTAGAATGCCGTTTGCGGACTTGGAATGCCGGCCATTCTAAAAATATCTGAGCCTGCCTTTTCGCGAATCAACGAATTGTCATTGGCGACAGGCGACAGGGAGAGTTCTTTGAACCCGTAAAACCGTTGGTTTTTAAATTGAGGAAAATCGTCTTCAAAGCGATCCATGTTCAATCGAAACGGTAATTTATAAATTCCACTCCGCCAACTATTTTTCAGTGTGGAATTACCTTTTAATCGAAACCCCACTTTATGCCATTGTTTACCATTGTATTTTACAGAAACGGGAATATACTCCGGGTCCACATCCGAAAATCCCCCCGGTGTTTGAACACCTCCTGATCCAAAAGCAAATCCATACAACGATTTCATACTTTGTTGTACTGCACTCCAGTCCGTAGCAGTAAGCGTAATCTCTATTGAATTCACTTGCTGTTGTGGAAACACTTCAGCATAATTGGGCTCCGCTTTATTTCCATGAGTCGCCTCCGTCCAGTCCAAAGCCACAATTGTATTATCTGTTGTTACTTCTGGTTCCGCACACGATAAGGCAAACCACAGCATAGCTATGATTATAAGCTTTAACGCGCAAAGATGATTTTTAGAAGACATTATCCCAGAATTGTCATTAGAAGAATCTCTAATGGCGGCCA
>CAZNRJ010000524.1:0-2321 GCA_964574945.1 uncultured Ohtaekwangia sp.
TAAGGTAACGTGCTGCTATGGCGGGCATTCCATGCGTGTGGAACAAAATAGCTTGAGCGAAGCCCCGGCCGTTGTTATCGGCACCCCGGGCAGGTTGGCCGATCACATTGCTAAAAAATCATTTGATACCAGTGCCATTAATCTTGTCGTGCTTGACGAATTTGATAAGTCATTGCAGATGGGGTTTCATAGAGAACTGACAACTATTTTCGAAGCGCTTAGCGGAAAACAGAATCATCTCTTAACATCAGCTACTCAATTAGATGTGTGGCCCGAATTTTTGCCCTTCAAAAAACCTGAGACACTTAACTTCTTAAAAGATCAGGATGAGTCTAAGCTGGAATTGAACCTGGTGAAAACTAAAAGTGATTATAAAGTAGATACTTTGATGCGTCTGATAGCCGGGTTTAACCAAGAGGTATGTCTTGTTTTTTGTAATCATCGCGATGCCGTTGATCGCATCAGTGCTTTGCTTACTCAAAATAAAATGGAACACGGCACAATGCATGGGGCCATGGAGCAAATCGATCGTGAAAAGAACTTAATTAAGTTCAGGGGCGGAGCGCATAATACATTAATAGCCGCCGATCTCGCTTCACGCGGATTGGACATCCCCGAAATCAGGCATGTGGTTCATTATCAATTGCCGCCCCAGCAAGAATCTTTTATCCATCGCAATGGCCGCACAGCGCGCATGCCTTCCCTCCGTACGACTTCGGGAGGCGGGCCTGCCAACGGAAAAGCTTATTTAATACTTGCTGATGACGAAACATTACCGGACTACATTGATAAATCTGTAAAGGAAATTACGGTTACCAACAAATTGCATTTACCGCCCCCACCCAACTTTGTCTGCTTATACATTAGTGCCGGAAAGAAAAATAAGATCAGCAAAGGCGATATTGTAGGACTGCTAACAAAAAAAGGTGGTCTTCAAGGGGATGATATTGGCTTGATTACATTACTCGACTTTGCTTCTTATGTGTCGATCAAGCGCCCTTTGGTAAAAGATGTTTTGGCTAAAATCAAAAATGAAAAACTAAAAGGGAGTAAGGTAAAGATTGAAGTGGCTAATTAACTGCAATAGTTTTTAAGCACTCGCCCGGTAATAGTCACACACTTTATTCATCACACACTCAGTGCATTTTGGATTAGTGGGCCGGCAAGTTTCGCGACCTAAAAATGAAATGGCCATTCCGGCTTCACCCCAGTCTGCAGGGTCTAACAATTCCATCATTTGCTTTTCCAATTTCTTAGGATCGGTACCTGTTGCCAAACCCAGGCGCGGAGCCACCCGCACGACATGAAGATCGACAATAATCCCTTCTGCTTTTTTACCAGATTCGCGCAGTATAACATTGGCCGACTTCCTTCCAATACCCGGCAATTCAGTCAAGCTATCCAATGTGATGGGTATGTTTTTATCCTCCCCTATTGTAGCAGACAGTTGCAGCAGCCACTTTATTTTATTCCCGAAGTTCCGGACCTTATTAACAAATGGAAATAACCCTTCGGCAGTAGCCGCAGAAAGGGACTTCATGTCGGGAAAAGCATTGAAAAGATCGGGAGCCAGTTTATTAATATTCCGGTCTGAATCCTGCGCAGACAGCACCACCATAACAACCAACTGATAGGTTGATTTATAATCCAACGGATGCTGCTTGCTTTTGTATTTTTTAATAAGCGGCTGGATTTCCTTTTGCCAATTGTGTGTAGCCATTTTGAGCTCGGTTTGGTCTATAAAACTAATAATTAAAATGGATAGCGACAGCAATTTAATATCTTCGTAGCATGTCAATTTTACCGGGATTTGAATGTTCCTCAAGGCAGGTAGAATGGACGCTTCTTTTTTCTTAGCTTTATATTAAAATTGAAAACCATGTATTCCGATAGCAAGAAGATACAATTGATCGAAGAGATGTTGAAAACAGATGACCAAAGTGTGCTAAAAGAATTGGAGGTCATACTCAAGAAGTCTAAGATAAAAAACAAAACAAATGCTTCTGAAAAGCAGCGATTTTTGCGAGAATTGAAAGCGTCCATAAAAGAAGTGCGGCTGGCAAAAAAAGGGAAAGTAAAACTCCAACCGGCTAAGGATTTCCTCCATGAACTTTGATGTTGAAGTTACATCTTACTTTAAAAAACAAGCTAAAAGGTTGATCAAAAAATATCCTTCACTAAAAAGTGAGTTGGACATCATCATTATCGAACAACCCAGAGCAGGGAACTGGCTTGGGAAAAGGATGCTTTAAAATTCGATTGGCCATTACTTCAAAAGGAAAAGGTAAATCAGGAGGAGCCCGGTTGATAACCCATGTTCA
>CAZNRJ010000525.1:0-701 GCA_964574945.1 uncultured Ohtaekwangia sp.
GGTCGATAATGTGTTTTACCGAACAGGAGGAAGGTTTAAACCTACTAATATTAAAGAACAAGATTTGGAGAACCATTATGTAAGGGCGATACCCCCCCAGGAAATTTTTCCGTTTTTCGATCCGCAGGTTGGGAATTTCTTTGAACCTATTTTTGATGTGGCCTTTTATCCCTCCGAAAGGGGACCTTATAATTACAATAGCAGCAATTTAAGTTCACAGGGTTTCCTTAACAATCCAAAAGACAATTGGGGTGGAATTACAACGGCCATCCGCACGGAAGTGGATTTTGATAAAGCTAATGTGGAGTACGTTGAGTTTTGGCTTTTAGATCCTTTCATTAATAATGAAAATGGAAAAATCAATGATGGTATAAACCCGCCAAAATCTAACACCACGGGAGGTAAGGTTACTTTTCATCTCGGCAGTGTTTCAGAAGATGTTATGCGCGATGGTAAGCACGCATTTGAAAACGGGCTGCCCGCTGATGGCGATACTACCGCGCTCAACGTTACCTCGAACGAATGGGGGTATGTAACGAATAAGCAATATTTGAATAATTCGTTTGATGGGAACAATCCTGCTGCTCGCCCCTTTCAGGATGTTGGCCTGGATGGTGCCAATAATGCGTATGAGACGAATAAGTTTGCCGGATTTTTAAATTCCATAACAAACCCTACGCTTCGTCAGCAAATCTCTCAGG
>CAZNRJ010000525.1:711-2315 GCA_964574945.1 uncultured Ohtaekwangia sp.
GGAGCGCTATAAAAACTTCAATGGCCAGGAGAATAACACGCCTGTACTTTCCAGTTCTGATGAAGTGCCGCAATCCAGTACTACCATACCAGATAATGAAGACCTAAACCAGGACAACACGATAAGTGATTTGGAAGAATATTATTCTTACACCATTGATTTGCAACCCAGTACCCTTAAGGTTGGCAATAAATATATTGTTGATGCAGTAAATTCCGTTGACCACCCGGACGCCACGTGGTATCTGTTTCGAATTCCCGTAAGGCAATTTGACGAGAAAGTCGGAAACCTGGAGGGATTCAAATCGATACGCTATGCGCGCATGTATTTAAGTGGGTTCTCTGAACCTGTTGTTTTGCGAATGGCAAAATTCAGAACGGTGGGCAACCGATGGAGAAGGTATACAGGTAACTTAGAGGAATCGCGGTTTGGTGAACCGATTGAACCTAACTTAGATAATTTTTCGGTTTCAGTTGTGAACATTGAAGAAAATGGTTCGCCCAATGCTGTTAAGCCGGGCTATATCGAACCTTTACAGCGCGACCGTGATAACACGTCATCCGTACAACGCAGGTTAAATGAACAATCCGTGCAGATGTGTGTTACTGACCTTCCGGATGGAGATGCGCGGTCGATCTATAAAAATGTTACGATGGACTTCTTTAACTATGGTCGCATAAAAATGTTTATCAGCGCTCATAGCAATGCTATTAACAAGCCTATACAAAATGACGAGCTTGTAGCATTCCTGAGGTTGGGAACTGACTTTGATGAAAATTATTACGAGATTGAATTGCCATTGAAAATTACAAAGCCTGAAGATGGAAGGACAATTGAAGCAGTTTGGCCGGAAGACAATCAAATTGATCTTGACCTGAATGACCTGTACGCATTGAAGGCAACCCGGGACAGGGTAGGATATAATCTTGGCATTTTATTTCCGCAAGCCGGACCCCTTCAGGTTGGCAAACATGGCATTCGTATTTTAGGAAGACCGGATCTTAGCCAGGTGAAGATGATGATGATTGGAGTGCGCAACCCTCGCAGTAGCGATGCCAAATCTTTTGATGTATGCATTTGGGCGAATGAACTCCGGCTTACTGATTTTGACCGCACAGCCGGTTGGGCTACCAACGTAGTACTTAATACAAAGCTTGCCGACCTGGGTACAGTTACAGGTTCTGTTCGCCACATTAGTTTTGGGTATGGCGGGGTACAATCAAAAATTTCGGAGCGTGCGAGAGGGGAAACTACTTCATACGATGTTTCGGCAAATTTGAATGTTGATAAACTACTTCCGCAATGGACAGGTTTAAAAATACCTATGTTTATCAGTTATGAGAATACAACCATCAACCCTAACTATGACCCGGCCAACCCGGACTTGCGGCTGGAGGCCGCGTTGAAATCATTCAACACAGACGGAGAACGGGATGCTTATCGAAAGCTGATTCAAGATCAGTCTGTGAGGAGGAGTTTGAATTTTACAAATGTGCGGAAAGTAAAAACCAATAAGGAGGCAAAACCTCATTTGTATGATATTGAAAATTTTTCTTTCACGTATGCATATAGCGAAGCCACCCAGACAAATTTCAACTTACAGG
>CAZNRJ010000526.1:0-2313 GCA_964574945.1 uncultured Ohtaekwangia sp.
GTAAGCATGATTTTGAAAGCAAAACCACTGGCGCTAAGCACGATGTTAACAAACCTTTAAACACCTCACCTAACAACACGGGTAAAACAGAATTGCCTGCTGTTAGCGCTCCGTTTATTTGGTATCCGTATGCCGAGTCGCCCGATTTTCCGTTGGTAAAAACAGGCGGCCGTAATGCGATGGCCGGCCCGGTTTATTATTCTGAAAATTATAAAGGGGTTGGTACTGCTTATCCAGATTACTTCGATGGTAAATTAATTGCCTACGACTGGATGCGGAACTGGATGCGCTTAATCACCATGAATGAAAAGGTGCTATCATGGACATCGAACCTTTTCTGGAGGGCGTTCAATTTAATAACACCATTGATATGGCGTTTGGCCCCGATGGAAAATTGTACACACTGGAGTATGGTACAAAATGGTTTGCCAAAAATATGGATGCCCGCTTATCGCGAATCGATTTCAATGGCGGCAACCGGCCACCGGTAGCTTCTTTAACAGCCAGCAAAGTTTCAGGGGCGGTTCCGCTTCAGGTAAACTTTTCGGCAAATAAAAGTGAAGACCCGGATGGCGATGCTGTAACATACGGACTTGAAATAGGTGATGTTGCAGTTACATCTGCAAACGCTACTGATTTTTCATACACGTTTGATAAGCCGGGCATCTATCATCCAAAATTAACAGCTACGGATTCCAAAGGCTCGAAGTCAACTACAGAGATTACTGTTATAGCCGGTAATGAACCGCCAACAATTGACATTGCAATCACAGGTAATTCAACCTATTTTATCCCGGGTGGTTCCGTTGATTACAAGATTACGGTAAACGATAATGAAGATGGAAGTACTTCCGATGGCAAGATTAGTGCAGGCCGCGTGCTTACAACACTCGACTTCCATCCGCAAGGGTATGACATGACAAAGATTGCACAAGGTCATCAACGATCAGAGTTGCCCGGTAAATTATTAATTGCTGAAAGTGATTGTAAATCGTGTCACCTCATCGATCAAAAATCTGCAGGGCCCAGTTATCGCGATGTAGCTAAGAAGTATGCGAAAGATGTAAAAGCGACAGACCTATTGAGCGATAAAATTTTGAATGGAGGCTCGGGCGTTTGGGGCGAAATAGCGATGGCTGCGCATCCGCAACTAACAAAAGCACAAACCATACAAATGGTGGAATACATTCTTTCCTTAGCCAATGAAGAAAAAATAAAAAGTCTGCCGCTTTCCGGTAAGGCAAACTTCGCAGCGGTGCCACCACCGGGACCTGCCGCCACTGCTGCTTATGTGCTTACAGTAACCTATGAAGACAATGGTGCGAATGGAATACCTTCGCTTTCTTCAACGAAGCAGTTTGTATTTAAGTCTCCGGTTATCAGTATGATTGATGCAACTGACCTTAAAGGTGGGTTAATAAAGTCGAGTGCCGCTGGTTTTAATTTTCTGGATAATGTTAAGCATAATTCATCGGCCGCTATTAAAGAGGTTGATTTAACCGGTGTGAATAGAATCAATTTCACGTCAACGGAAATGAGCGGCTCTAAGGGTGGTGAAATAGAAGTTTGGCTTGACTCAACGGACGGCACAAAGTTAGGAACCGTAAATTTTGCCAACGCCCCTAAAATAGAAGTGCAGAGCGGAATTTTTATGAGACCTTCCGGTATTTCTATTAAACCCGTTTCAGGTAAACATAATTTGATTCTGGTATTTAAAAATGAAAAAGCAGGTGACCAAAACTTGTTCATCTTTGCCCAGTTGTCATTAAGTAAATAATTAAAAAGGAAGCTATGGATCGCAGAAAATTTATACAGGCATCGGTAATCACAACGGCTGGCTTGCTCACATTACCTTCCATCTTTGCCGAAGCAAAAGGAAAGAAGAACATCGGCTTGCAGTTATATACATTGCGCGATGTGATCATGAAAGATGTGAAAGGGACACTGGATGCTGTTGCTTCCTGGGGGTACACGCAGGTGGAGACCTATGGCTATGGTGACGGAAAATTATTTGGGTTGCCCGTTGCTGAGTTTGCAGCGCACCTGAAAGGGTTAGGTGTAAAAGTAGTAAGCGGCCATTATGGGATCGAACTGGCAGCAAGTGACAAGTGGGAAAAGGCTTGTGAAGATGCCAAACTCATGGGGCAAAGCTATATTGTGATTCCCTGGTTGGATAAGAAATACTACAGTTCGCTGGATGAAGTGAAGAAGACGTGTGAGATCATCAATAAAGCAGCGGCGGTTGCAAAAAAATATAAGCTGCGGACGGGTTATCACAATCATGATTTTGAATTCCAAACGGTAGAGGGTAAG
>CAZNRJ010000527.1:0-2308 GCA_964574945.1 uncultured Ohtaekwangia sp.
CAGGGAAGCGCCCAACACTTTTCGAATACCGATTTCCTTGGTACGCTGTTCGGTGGTAAACATGGTTAGCCCCAGCAAGCCCAGGCAGGAAATGAAGATGGCCAGAAAAGCAAATGCATTCGAGAGTTTGGTTACCACCTGCTCGCTGGTATATAATCGTTGATACTCATCATCCGAAAACTTATAAGTAAATGGGAACTGGGGATTCAATTCCTTGCTGATTTTTTCCAGCCCCACCAATGCTTCCTTTGTTTTGCCCGGTTCAATTCTCACTAACACCCAACCCGATTTAATCTCTTCCCCCAGACGAAACACCAAAGGCCTGATGTTGTTGTGCAAGGAGCTGAAATGAAAATCTTTCACAACGCCAATGATTGATCCTTGCATTCCCCAAAGGGTGAATGGCATGCCGATGGGATCTTTATAGTTCATGAGCGAAAGTGCTGTCTCGTTCACGATGTATCCAACACTATCGGATTTAAATTCAGGAGAAAAGTCCCGGCCGTTTTTCATTTCCATTCCCATTGTCCTGATGAAATCATAGTCAATAGCGGAGTGTGTGAACTGAAGGAATGAGTTGGGGTCTTTGCCTTCCCACACAACGCCACCGGTACTGTTCGGTATTCGGGTAGGATTGTTGGTTATACGGCTGATCGTTTTAACACCATTCACACCCAAGCCCTGATCTTTGAATACTTTGTATTTGGCGCCTAAGTCTCCTTCCAGCGGTATATAAATAAGGTTCTCACGGTCATACCCTAAATGGGCGTCCTGCACATACTTCACTTGTTTTGAAATAACAATTGTGCCCACGATAAGCATAATGGAAAGTACAAACTGAAACACGACTAATCCTTTCCTGAACCATAGCGCACCACTTCCGAATTTCAATGAACCTTTAAATGCTTTTACCGGGTTAAATCCCGACTGGTAAAGGGCCGGATAACTTCCTGAAATAAACCCGATAAGAATGGAAGCCACACTGATCGATGACCAGAAATAGGGTTGGCCAATAGGAATTTGAATCTGCTTTTGTGTGATCGTATTAAAAACAGGAAGCACCGCGAAAACTATTAATAGCCCGAAAGCAAAAGCAATGAGAACGGTTAATATGGCCTCGCCAATAAACTGACTGACCAATGCACTCCGGAATGCCCCCACCACTTTCCTCACGCCTATTTCCTTGCCGCGTTTCATGGAGTATACTGTTGTCAGGTTCATGGAGTTGATACACGCAATCAAAACAATGAATACTGCTATGATGCTGAACAGGTTTACATATTGAATTCGCCCGCCTGCAGTCTCTCCATTTTCAAATTTAGAGTTTAAGTATTGTTCACGATATTTTTGCAAACCAAGCTTGACCTTAAAGTTTTCATTCTGCGCTTCCTCATGCCTGTTAAGAAAATCCCGAAACTTGTTTTCGAAGTCAATCGCATGAGTGCCTTGCTGAAGCACCAGGTAGGTAGATGCTCCATTATTGCCCCAGTTCTTTGCCCAGTCATTTTCTTCCAGGAAAGTTTCCCAGTTCAACAGGTAGTCAAACTCCATCGAAGTATCAGAAGGCAAATTTTCGAACACGGCCGAAATCTTCATGTCTTTCTTGTTTTTGAACCGAATAGATTGACCGTAGGCGGCATCCACCGAACCAAAAAAATCTTCCGCCATTTTCCGGGAAATCGCAATATCGATGGTGGTTTTGAGTGCATTCTCTTTCGTGCCTGATAGCAAAGGAAAGCTGAATACGGAGAAGAAATCGGGATCGGCAAAATTGCCCGTCACTTTCAGGATTTTGTTATTGGCTTCGAATGTATTCAGTTGAGTCCAGGCCATCGAGGTTGCAAGCTTTACTTCGGGGTAGTTTTCTTTCACTTCCGCGGCCAGCAATCCAGGGGTTGAATATCCACCATCAATTATTCCATCGTGATACTGGCGCTGAAAGACAACAAAGAGGTTATCGTTGTTTTCATGGAAGGCATCCATTCCTTTTTCATCGAATACCCACAGCATAATGATTAAACTGCATGCCATGCCCAGCGCAAGGCCTGAAATGTTAATGGAGGAGAATGCCTTATTCCTCAACAGGTTTCTCCACCCGATTTTAAAATAGCTTTTATACATACCAAATGTGTTAGGTTGATAATTCTTTAATGACTTCATAAACTCCGGCCTGAAATACTTTATCACACTCAAGATGAATTTCCATTTTGCTTTGCGCGGAGAACTTTCATACTGCTTTTTATAAATCTCCAGCAAGTCTCCTTCAATCTCATCGAGATAATCTTCGCGGCAGAACCAGCGGAGGAAT
>CAZNRJ010000528.1:0-2067 GCA_964574945.1 uncultured Ohtaekwangia sp.
TCCCTTTAGGGATGAAATATAAAATGTTCGTGCTATCCACAAGATACGATTCTGATAAGGGTTTATTCTTAAGTTAACGACTATGGTGTCCCACGAACCAAAAAATAAATAACCGTAAGCAGTTTTGTGAAACACGAACCACTGCGGAGGGGGTTTTTTAGAGACAGAAAATCCATCTAAAAAAATTACAGATTTGAAAGATTTAGTTTCCAAATTTGGAAACTTTAATTATTTTTGCCTTGTTCACTAAGACAAGTAAATGAGATTTTTTGAAACAAGGTTCTTAGAAGAAGCGAATGAATTTATTGCTGGGCTAAAACCAAAGACAGCCAAGAAAGTATTTTACAATATTGACCTTGCCGAACAGACAAATGACACAAGGCTTTTCAAGAAACTCAAAAATGAAATTTGGGAACTTCGGACTAAATACGAAGGACTTGAAATCAGGCTTTTAGCGTTTTGGGACAAAACAAATAATCAAGAAACTTTGGTAATAGCGACACATGGATTTATTAAAAAAGTTGATAAAGTTCCTGAAAATGAAATTGACAGAGCAGTAAGAATCAGGGAACGATACCTTGCCTATCGCCCGATAGCTATCGGGCAGGCAGGTTTTGAAAAGAAAAAGAAAAAGAAAAAATAAAACCTTATGGCAAAAGAAATGAAAACATACACGCTTGCCGAGATGAAAAACAAATACATCGGCAAAGTAGGAACAAAAGAAAGAGACGAATACGAATATGAACTTCGTATGGACGTTTTGGGAAAAATGATAAAAGCTGCGAGGCAAGAACGCAATTTGACTCAAGAGGATTTAGGCAAACTGATTGGAGTTCAAAAAGCACAGATTTCTAAACTTGAAAGCAGTGCTAACAGCGCGACAATTGACACCGTGATTAAAGTTTTTAAAGCATTGAAAGCAGAGATTAATTTCAACGTAAAAATTGAAAACACCTTTGTAACAATTGGTTGATAGAGGCTTAATAAGCAGGCTTGAATGCACTACGGCAAATAGAAATCAAACACAATTTCCTTCATGCACTTAAAATGACCTTTCGGGCATTTGTCAAATCCTATTTTTGAGCACGGCCGGCAATCCAATTTCTTGTTTTCCAGCACGGTGAATTTTGTGCGGTACGGATACATGCCAAACTCAGGAATGGTATTTCCCCAAATGGAAAATATTTCCTTTTTAAAAGCCGCAGCCATGTGCATCAACCCGGTGTCGTGGGTGAAAACATAGCTCGCCTTCTTCACTAAACTGGCCGATTGATTCAAATTAAACTTTCCGCACGCATTATAAATGAGTGTCTTCTTGTTTAATTCTATTAATCCCGCTTCGTACCCTGTGTTGCCGGGCCGTTCAAAAAATTTGCTTATCTCCTCGCCCGCTGCCGCATCTTCCGGGCCGCCCAGCAGAACAATGGGTTTATTAATTTTATCGCACAACTCAATCATGCGGGGTACGGGCAATTTTTTCGTGTTGTGTTGTGCGCCAATCGCATAGGCTACATATCCCTGCCTGTGAGTTTCCGGAAGCCAATCCATAGGCACTTCATCTTTCCCTTCAATAAAATAATCTAACCCAAGCGCATCCGCTTTTACACCAAGGGTTTTTACCGTTTGAAGGTACCGGTCTACGATATGCAGGGACGGGAGCTTGTCGATTTTAAGATTTACCAATAACCATTTCTCCCAATTGAGTTTATTAAAACTAAGCGACTTTGCAGGCAGGCTCGTCTTGATAATGCGCGTGCGTAAATTATTATGCAGGTCAACAATGTAATCATACTTCTCCTTCCTCAGCTCCCCAATTAATTTATTCAGGTCACTATCAAATAGAAATAATTTATCGACATACGGGTTTGATTTTAAAATGGGTTCGTATTTTTTCTTGGTGAGATAGTGGATTTCCGAATCTATTAATTGAGTCTTGAGTGCCCGCACAACGGGCGTAGTAAGCACAATGTCGCCAATGGAGGAGAAACGAATGACCAGAATCTTCATCTATGATTTCATTTTTAATGAAACTCCCGAAAAATACGAATACAATTTCCTATTTTAGAT
>CAZNRJ010000528.1:2077-2287 GCA_964574945.1 uncultured Ohtaekwangia sp.
AAACCATTCATACGATGAACTATTGGCTATTAAAAACTGAACCCGGCACATTTTCATGGGAAGATTTAGTGCGTGATAAAAAAGCAGTGTGGGACGGGGTGCGAAATTTCCAGGCGCGTAACAACATTAAAGCAATGAAAAAGGGTGATCTGGCATTTATCTACCACAGTATGGATGATAAAGCTGTCGTTGGGATTGCCGAAATTACCA
>CAZNRJ010000529.1:0-2285 GCA_964574945.1 uncultured Ohtaekwangia sp.
TTCACCACTGCTTTAAAAAGTGCTTCATCACACTCTAACTTCAACCGGTTGTTACGCGTAAGCCTGATTACCGCAGACATTACCTTGGGGGGAGGAAAGAAAACCCCGGGAGGAACCTTAAATAAATAGTCAATATCGTAATAAGCCTGAAGCAGCACGCTTAGTATTCCATAGGTTTTGCTTCCTGGTTTTTCAGCAATGCGGTCGGCCACTTCTTTTTGCAACATACATACAACCTGGCTTACCTGGTTCCGGTATTCAAGCACTCTAAAAAAAATCTGTGAAGAAATGTTGTAGGGGAAATTTCCAATGATATGAATGTTCCCCGCAAACAATTTATCCAACTCCAGTTGCAGAAAATCTGCCTCTATGATGTGAGCATCCAAAGCCGGAAAATGTTCCTTTAAATAAGCAATGGACTCACGATCGATTTCAATCAACCGCAGGTCAATAGGTTTTTGTTGTAAATATTCTGTAAGCACTCCTGTGCCCGGGCCAATTTCAATCACCTGATCAGTGCCGCCTGAAAGGACAAGGGAATCCACAATGCGCACAGCAATGTTTTTGTCTTTCAGGAAGTGCTGGCCAAGAAATTTTTTAGGGCGTACCATTACCCTGCAAGTATAGCGGATTCCCGGTTCAACAAACCAGTGAACACAAATTCAAAACAAGAAATTTCCGTTACCTTGCACAGGAAGTAAATTCAATATTACCCATGACTAACATTCAAACCGATAAACCACGCATTGGAATTACACTTGGCGACCTTAATGGCATTGGCCCCGAGGTAATCATCAAAGCATTGTCTGATAACCGATTGCTAAACCTGATGACCCCGGTTGTTTACGGCTCTACAAAAGTACTTTCCTTCTATAGAAAATTAATGAACCTGGAAGAGTTTAACTATAGCGTTGTAAAAACGAAAGGGCAATTATTTTCGAAAGCTGTTAACGTTGTAAACTGCTGGGAAGATGTTTATGAAATTAACCCCGGGCAGCCATCGAGGCAAACGGCAAAAGCGGCACTTCTTAGCTTAAAAAAAGCCGTTGAAGAAGTGAAGGAAGGATTGATTGATGGTTTTGTAACCGGTCCCATCGACAAAAACACAATCCATGGGGAAGATTTTCCATTTCAGGGTCATACTGAATATCTCACCCAGGAATTTAATGCTGGGGAAAGTTTAATGCTGATGGTTGGCAACGATCTTAAGGTTGGGTTGGTCACAGAACATATTCCGGTAAAGGATGTTTCAACCTTTATTACCAAAGAGCGCGTTGAACTTAAAATCAGGTTGTTGGAATTAACGCTTAAGAAAGATTTCCTGATCAACAAGCCGAAAATTGCCGTGCTTGGATTAAATCCTCACGCTGGGGATGAGGGCTTGCTGGGAAGCGAGGAGATCGATGTGATAAAACCTGTTATTAATGACCTGAAAACAAAAGGGAAATTAATTTTCGGGCCGTTTCCTGCCGATGGTTTTTTTGCAACCGGCCAGCACGCCAAGTACGATGGCGTTATTGCCATGTATCACGATCAGGGCCTGGTTGCCTTTAAAACCTTAAGCTTTGAGTCAGGCATTAACTATACGGCCGGCTTGCCATACGTACGCACCTCACCCGATCATGGAACCGCTTATAACCTTGCCGGGAAAAATGAAGCCAGTGAATCCTCTATGCGTGAAGCCATGTACGTTGCATGTGATATTATTAAGAATAGAAGAGCGTATTTGGTAGAAAAATAAATAACCTTACATGGTATATAAACTTCTTGTCTGAACAGGCCACATTACCGGGCAATTAGTATTAGATTTGGATTGAATCTGAATAGAACTTGATGGATATCGTTACCAAAAAGAAACTCAACATTTTAATTCAACTGGCAGAGGCCGATAAGCATTTTGCAAAAGCCGAGCGTGAGATGATCCTTAAGATTGCGGCCGATAGAAATTTTCCTGAAGAAGATGTGAACCAGCTAATCCGAAATCCTGAGCCGATCGATACGTTGGGAGCTCTCTCAAATGACCAAAAATTCGATTACCTGATGCATTGCATCGATTTGATCTTTGCCGACCAGAAAGTATTTGAAAGCGAAGTGATCTTCACAAAAAGCATTGCCATAAAGCTGGGCTTTAAGAAAAATGTGGTTGATTTTCTGGTTGAAAATTCCGGCAAACGACCGGTTCCTGAATTGAAATCAGTTGCCTTCAGCGATTACTGGTAACAGATACCGCCTAATTGAGGTTTAAACCTATAAAAGGCAAAATTTCGCGGCTTTGGAGTCGTAAA
>CAZNRJ010000530.1:0-2277 GCA_964574945.1 uncultured Ohtaekwangia sp.
GTGGTGCTATATAAATGTCAGATAACAATTAGAAAAATTACAATCCATAGATTCAAAACTGGACGAACTCAAGAAACTGAGGGGCGACCTACCCGATGAAGTACAAGATTTAGAAGACGAAATGGAGGGGTATAGAACCCGGTTAGGCCGTTTTGAGGGTGAATTGAAGGAATTAGAGGAATCTATCAAAAAAAATAAGGAAGGAATTAAGGAGTCGGAAAAGCTGGTTAAGAAATATAACGAGCAACAAAAGAACGTTAAGAACAACCGCGAATTTGACGCAATTACGAAAGAAATTGAGCTTCAGGAATTGGAAGTTCAGATTTGCGAAAAGCGAATCAAAGAATCAAAGGATAAAATAGAGTTTAAAAAGACCGAAATCGGAACTATTGAGGCCCTTATCAACGGAAGAAACGAAGACCTCCAAAGCAAAAAGGATGAACTGGAGAGCATTCTAAACGAAAGCCAGGAAGAAGAGAAAAAATTATTGGTTGAGAGAGAGAAAGCAACCAAAAAAATTGAAGACAAACTTCTGAAGCACTATAACCGTTTAAGAACTAATCTATCGAATGGCCTGGCAGTGGTGAGAGTGGTGCGCGGAGCCGCTGAGGGTTGTAACATCATAATCCCTCCGCAGAAGATTGCTGAGATCCGTGAGAAGAAAAAAATTGTAATTGACGAACATTCAGGAAGAATATTAGCAGATGTTGACTTGGGTTCAATGGAAGAAGAAGTGAAACCTAAGAAGGCAGCTCCTGTAAAAAGAGCTAAAAAAGTTGAGTAACAGCAATACGATACAAACCATAAAAAAGGCAGGTATAACCACTTGCCTTTTTTTATTTTCACTCCCGGCATTTGCTATCGATAATCTTTGGCATTTCGATCCTGAACTACAAAAAATCTACTCTCTCGTTACAAATCTTCAAACAGAACGGGCCAACGAAGCCTTAAAGAAAATTAAGGCAAACGAGTTTCATAAACTCTATGTCCAAACGCTAAACGAAACCCTTTATATTCTAATCACGGAAGATCATAAAGGGTTTGCTCAGACTGATGAGCGATTTAAAAATCGAATTAAATACCTCGAAGGATTACCAGTAAGTGCAGAAACATTATTTCTATTAGCCGAACTCAACTTGCAGCGTGGGTTTTGTTATCTGAACCTGGGGCAGGAGCTTAATGCAGCCATGTCAATTCGCAAAGCCTATCAACTTACTTCTGATTGTCTTAAAAAATATCCGGATTTTATACCTATAAAAAAAACCAGCGGTACAATTCAGGTTATGATTGGCTCCGTTCCTGAAAAATTCAAATGGTTTATGAGCCTTCTGGGGATGAGGGGATCTGTAAGCACAGGGCAAAAACAATTAACCGAGCTAACAAACTCCAAATCCTCATTAAGCATGGAAGCAACTATGCTCTTCTTTACAGTTAAAGGATTTATTAATCAGGAGTTTGCAGAAGCAGCATCAGGCATCAATACGTGCTTAAAAGATCAACCCAACAACCGGCTCTTGCTGTTTATTGGTGTTAACATGTTGATTAAGGATGCACGAAGCGAGGAAGCGCTCGCGCTGATCCAACAGATTGATCATCAAACCGAAGGGTTGCCCATGTACTACATTGATTACCTGCGGGGCGAAGCATTGCTACAGCGAGGTGACTACGCTAAATCAATCGAATCATTTCAACGGTTTATTAAAAATTTCCCAAGTGTAAGTTTTAAAAAAGACTCTTACTTTAAGATTGCCCTTAACTATTGGCTTTTGGACGACCCAAAACAAGCTAAAACTAATTTTGATAAAGCTAAAATAACCGGCACCGACAAAGCAGAACCTGATAGATACGCTGCCAAACAATTAGAAGAGAATAGTTTCCCAAACAAAAAATTATTAAAAGTCCGCTTTAGTACGGACGGTGGATATTATAAAGAAGCCTCCGCCATCCTGCAATCCATTACCCCCGCTGACCTGCTTAACCCAAAAGATCAAACTGAGTACTATTATCGAAAAGCGCGCCTGGCACACCGTACCGGGGAAATCCCTGCAGCGAAGATTTTTTATCAGCAAAGCATTGACATGACAAAGAACAACCCGTGGTACTTTGGGGCCAATTCAGCATTGCAACTGGGGTACATTGCGAAGGATCAAAAGGATTATATAAAAGCAAAAAAGTATTTCGAATTAGCGCTAAGCTTTCCAAGGCACGAATACAAAAATAGTATTGATAGCAAGGCACGCACAGAACTTGAGTGGCTGGCTGCTGTTAAGGCGTGAT
>CAZNRJ010000531.1:0-2268 GCA_964574945.1 uncultured Ohtaekwangia sp.
TCTCGCGCAAGCCTGGTGATAAAGTAACTATCTCCGGTCCTTACGGGGAATTCCATATCAATAAAACACAACGCGAAATGATTTATGTAGGCGGTGGTGCCGGAATGGCCCCGCTGCGTGCGCAGATTTTCCACTTGTTCCATACAGAAAAAACCAACCGTAAAGTTTCTTACTGGTATGGTGGCCGTTCGAAGAAAGAGTTATTCTATACGGAGCATTTCAGAAAAATTGAAAAGGACTTCCCGAATTTCAAATTCTACATCGGGTTGTCAGAGCCGCTTCCTGAAGACAACTGGAAAGTAAATAAGAGTTTGGATGATTCTGAAGGTGATGGCTATGTAGGTTTTATCCATAAATGTTTATACGATAATTATTTGGGTAAGCATAAATCGCCTGAGGATGTAGAGTTTTACTTGTGTGGCCCGCCTATGATGAACGCAGCCGTGCTTAAAATGCTGGACGACATGGGTGTGCCGAAAGAAAATGTTCGTTTTGACGACTTTGGAGGATAATCCAACTCACCGAAAAAATTCAAGCCCTGCATTTGCAGGGCTTTTTGTTTATCTTTACTAATGGTATGATTATTCAGCAAATCAAAAATATTGCAACGCCTATTTTGCAAAGGCATAAGGTAACAAAGGCTGCTATTTTTGGGTCTATGGCAGATGGCACCTTTACCGCTAAAAGTGATGTTGATATTTTAGTTGAGTTAGATGATTCATACAGCCTTTTAGACTTTATAGGTATAAAGTTAGAACTGGAAGAAGCCCTGCATCGCTCTGTTGATTTGGTTGAGTATCGGGCAATTAAACCTGCCCTTAAAAAGTATATTCTCGAAAATCCTATTCCCATTTATGGGTAAAAAAGTTACAAGAGTTTCGTCATTGTTAAACAGGATATACCAACTTTTAAAATTCAAATTATTCAAGTTAAATCAAACTTAAAATTCTGATGGATTTAACCATTCTCTTCTCACCCATCGATGAATCAATTTACACGAAGTCGTATGCGGCCAATTCGCTATTCAAAAGCATAAAGGTATATGGCGATAAAATGCCCGACTTCAGGAACATGCACATAGCTATGTTTGGAGTAAAGGAAGAGCGCGGCACCGAAACAAACAAAGGTTGCGCAAAAGGACCGGATGAAATCCGTAAAAAATTATACAATCTTAAAAAGGGAAATGGCGCGTATCGCATTGTCGATCTTGGAAACCTTAACTCCGGGGTTGACTTAGACGAAACGTATGTTCGTGTAAGCGAGGTGTGCAGAATTTTGCTGGAGAATAATGTAATGCCGTTGATCTTAGGCGGCACCCACGACCTTGATTACGGACAATATCGCGGGTATGAAGAAATGGAGAAACTGATCAGTCTTTTAAATATTGATGCGTTTCTTGATTTAGATGATAACAAGGAATCGCCCCGGGCGAGCCAGCACATTCATAAAATTTTGTTGCATGAGCCTAATTATTTATTGAGTTACACGCACCTGGCGCATCAACTTTATTTAATTGATTCTTCTTCGGTTGCTATTTTAGAGAAACTGTACTTTGAAGCGTTTCGCGTTGGGCAAATGCGCACAAACCTGGCAGAGATGGAACCTGCTATTCGCAATGCCGATTTACTTTCGTTTGATATTACGGCTATCCGTTCAAGTGACGCTCCCGGCAACGGAAACTCACAACCTTTCGGATTAACGGGTGAAGAAGCGTGCCAACTTTGCTGGTATGCAGGTATGAATGAAAAACTTAGCTCAGCCGGCTTTTACGAATACAACCCGAATCATGATGACAGCAATAAGAAAACAGCTTCGGTAGTGGCTACCATGATCTGGTATTTCATTGAAGGATTTTATCATCGCAAGAATGAACACAGCTTTAAGAGCAATGACTTCTTAAAGTATGTTGTCTCGATGCCGGTAGAACCCGAAACACTCACATTCTACAAAAGTAAAGTGACTGAAAAGTGGTGGCTGGAAGTTGCGTACCATCAACCCGGTGCACGCTATCAGCGGAACAGCATCATTCCATGCAGCTATACCGATTACCAAACGGCCACCAAAGGTGAATTGCCCGAGCGTTATATTAGTACACTGGCCAAATTGATTTAAGGGCATCTCTAAAAACCTTGCCTTTTATAACCTCAACCCCTCCCCCTTCTCCCTGCCTTTGCCGAAACTTCACTATGCGAAACGCTTCGTGTAGCGTGGCGGCTTCGTGCAGGCAGGCAAAAGAGAAGGGTACAAGGAGTTTTTAGAGATGCCCTT
>CAZNRJ010000532.1:0-2268 GCA_964574945.1 uncultured Ohtaekwangia sp.
GGATTCGGATTTTCCCGGATAAACCAATTACCAAGAAGCCTGCCGAAGTGCGGATGGGTAAGGGTAAGGGAGCCCCTGAATATTGGGTAGCGGTTATTAAGCCCGGAACCATTTTGTTTGAAGCGGGTGGTGTTACGATGGCTACTGCAAAAGAAGCGTTGGCATTGGCCGATGGTAAGTTACCAATCAAAACACGCTTTACAGTAAGAAGAGATTACGTTGAACAAGCATCAAAATGAAAAACGCAGAGATTAAAGGATTGACTTTAGTGGAGCTTACTGAGAAGATTGGCAGCGAGAACGAAGCATTGCGCAAACTAAAATTTGCTCATCAGGTTTCCGCTATCGAAAACCCAATGAGAATAAAAGAGACTCGCAGATTGATTGCTCGTCTAAAAACAGAATTGAAAGCAAAAGAAACTCAGAAGTAATTTCTCATGGAGACAGCAGCAAGAAACCTAAGAAAGGAGAAAGTAGGGAAAGTAGTCAGTAACAAAATGACTAAGTCAATTACTATCGCGATTGATCGCAAAGTAAAACACCCTATCTATGGTAAGTTCATGAACCAAACAACCAAGTTCATGGCGCATGACGAAAAAAATGAGGCAGGTATCGGAGATACAGTTCGTATCATGGAAACACGCCCTACCAGTAAGAACAAGAGATGGAGATTGGTTGAAATTATCGAAAAAGCGAAGTAACCATGATACAAACAGAAAGCAGGCTTACCGTTGCAGATAATAGTGGAGCAAAAGAAGTTCTTTGCGTTCACGTATTAGGAGGCACAAAAAGAGCTTCAGCCAGCGTGGGTGATACAATTGTTGTTACTGTAAAGTCAGCAATCCCTACCAGCCAGATCAAAAAAGGAACCGTTTCAAAAGCGGTGATTGTACGCACTAAAAAGGAAATCAGAAGAAAGGATGGTTCATACATCCGCTTTGAAGATAACGCAGCTGTTCTTTTAAATGCTCAGGACGAACCTCGCGGCACCCGTATTTTCGGCCCAGTGGCTCGCGAACTAAGAGAGAAGCAGTTCATGAAGATTATTTCATTAGCCCCTGAAGTTTTATAAGCTATGGAAAGGAAATTCAACAAGCAGCCTAAGCTGCATATTAAAAAGGGAGATAAAGTAGTGGTATTGTCGGGTAACGATAAAACTAAAACCGGTAAGGTTTTGGAAATCCTTACTGAGAAGAACCGCGCTATTGTGGAAGGTATCAATATGGTGACTAAGCACCAGAAGCCTTCTGCCGGAAAGCCCGAAGGTGGCATTAAGAAAATGGAAGGAACAATCCACATCAGCAACTTGATGTTGGTTGAACCATCTAATGATAAGCCAACACGCACAGGTAGAAAGCTTAACGAAAAAGGTAAGCTGCAGAGATATTCAAAGAAAACCGGAGAATTTATTAAATAATGGCAACTCCAAGATTAAAGGAAAAGTACCTCAAGGAAATCGTTCCTGGCCTGAAAGACAAGTTTCAGTATAAGTCAGTAATGCAGGTACCCAAAGTAGAAAAAATTTGTATCAACAAAGGACTTGGCGCTGCTGTGGCAGACAAGAAATTGATTGATGTTGGTTTGGAAGAAATTACAACCATCTCGGGTCAGAAAGCGGTGGCTACCCGTTCGAAGAAAGATATCTCGAACTTTAAGCTTCGTTCCAACCAGGCGATTGGTGTTAAAGTTACCCTTCGCGGAGATCGCATGTATGAATTCATGGATCGTTTGTTGAACGTGGCGCTTCCCCGTGTGCGCGATTTCAAAGGCGTTAGCGACAAGGGATTTGACGGACGTGGAAATTATACTTTGGGAGTAAAAGAGCAGATCATTTTCCCTGAGATTTCAATCGATAAGGTAAATAAGATAAACGGCATGGATATCACGTTTGTAACGTCAGCTGCTTCTGATGAAGAAAGCTATGAGTTGCTTAAGTCGTTGGGTATGCCATTTGTAACTAAAAATTAATTGATTCGATGGCAAAATTATCAATCATCGCAAGAGACAAGAAAAAGGAAAAGTTGGTAGCTCGCTACGCAGCTAAGCGCAAGGCTTTGAAAGAAGCAGGTGACTGGACTGCATTAGATAAACTGCCAAGAAGTTCTTCGGCCGTGCGTTTGCGCAGCCGTTGTAAGCTAACCGGTCGCCCAAGAGGCTACATGAGTAAATTTGGAATTTGCCGGAATCAGTTCCGCCAAATGGCCAATGATGGTAAAATCCCAGGATTAACTAAGGCAAGCTGGTAAAAAAGGCTATTTAAACATATTTG
>CAZNRJ010000533.1:0-2266 GCA_964574945.1 uncultured Ohtaekwangia sp.
CACATTATCGACCTGGTACCACGCAAGCTTGGCACGCTTATACCCGGCCCGCACATCATTGGGTGCACCAAGTGCATCGTCAAAATCCCTGGGTGTTGAAGCCAGTTTCCACGACTGCGGACTTAATAAACTATAAGGCGTGGCCGTGTTTTCAAAATCATCGATAAAGGAAGTGCCATCACCATCCACCACGTTGGAAGTTCCCGGAAGGAGTTGGGCAAACTCAGCGTTAAGGGTTACCGTAGATTGTTCTTTGGTTTGTAAAAACGGTAAGTAGTCAACCAGCTTGGTTAACACCCGAGAATTTTTTCGCATGTTAAAATCTACTCCGTATTGAAGGTTGCGTGCCGGTTCGGTACCAATCAGGTTACGGCTAATGAGGGGACGCTCGTTATAATATAAAAGCGTAGATCCAATATTAATGTCCTCACTGAGTTTATAGTCCAATCGCGTACCCAACAGCGATCGGGTTTGGAAGGCAAAGGGATCTTGTTGCTCGTAGGTAATGTCAAGGTCTTTTCCTGAACTAAGAATACCCTCGTTAAGAATAGTAACTTTTCCAAAGGTATAGTCAACGGTGTAATCCGTTCCTTCCCTAAGCGGAGTGCCCCCCGCGTAAACTTTTACCGATCCTGGTGAGATGTTAAACCCTTGAATAATAATTTCTTTTCCCGAACCTGCCTTGAAGGAACCTACCAGGTAGAACTTGTTTTTTGTTGCGAACAGTTCTGCTTCTGCCTTAGTGGTTCGATAAAGTGTGTCATACACATATTTATTGATCAACTCATCCTTCGTTGATTGATTCGATTCTTTGGCAAAGAGGTTACGAAGCGCATTGTCGAAGGGATGCAGGTAGGGAAAAATAATGGCTCCTGTTTCCGTATTCACCGTCACCTTTTCAACAAAGTCGAAGTTACCATCGGGTTGAGGATCGTTGTATGGGTTCAGCCGGTCGAGGCCGAATACCTGAATTAATTGTTGAGTGCGTGCATAATCACCTTCCTGCAATTGAGGGTTGTCAATACCTGTGCGGTCATCCCGATAAATTACCCTTAGCTGAAATCCTTCGCGCGTAAGTTGAGTCACATTTAGATTATAAATATTTTTCATCATCAGGTTCCAGGTAGGAATAATTTTCCCCTGCGAATCTTTGATGCTGATTTTGCGCGGCCGTAAAAGTTTTAGAAAAGCCACTTCATTCTCCGGCTTATTGCCATAATCTTCTGATAGCTCGCCCACTTTATATACGCGCCCGTTGTATGTATACTCGAAAGCAATGGCCAGCGCCTCGTCATTTTGCAGCTTGCGTTGCAAGGTTAAATAACCAAGCTCTTTATTAAAAGTATACTCACTGATGGCCAGCTTTCGGGCGCTGTTTATTTTTTCAAAATCGGTTCCGTTTACTAACCCCAACCCTTCCAGCGCCTGGTTAATGCCATCTGAATTTGCCGAGATGGTACCCAGTTTAGTGAATAAATCATTGCCATTATTGGAAGTAGGAAATCCTGCCGGGGCCGTAGAAGTAAGAATATCTTTTCGATACGTTTTATCAGATTCACCCAAATCCATAAGGCCCACCACGTTGCGTGTTGTTTGTGTATCGTTTTGCCGGTTCAGCAAATAGACTTCCACGCGTGTGATATTAACCCCCGATGTAATCTGCGGAAGCGTGCCTAACCAGCTTTCAAAATTATCGCGAAAGAATTGACCCAAGAAAAAGTGACGGTTATCATCATAGTTTGATCCAACAATTTCAAAGGGCCTTCCTTGTGCCGCACCGTTCGTACTGCCCTGCACTTTAATGGATGATTGCTTACCCCGCTGTGTTGTAGCCAGTGTGGTTACAAACAATTTACCAAATTGCATTTGCGCTTTTACACCGAATAAATTTTGCGAGCCGGTAATCAAACTGTTGTTAAGGGGCAAGCTCACATTTCCTATCTCCAGCTTTTTAAGAATGTCTTCCTTGAAACCGGTGTATTCCACTTTCATGTCATTTTGAAAGTCAAAGGAGTTGTTGTTATCAAAGTTGGTAGTGACTGATAGTTTTTCGCCTACCTTACCTACTACACTTAAGTTTATTTGCTGATCAAATTCAAACCCGCCATTGCGTTGCTGCCGGATGGGGATTTGAGGGTTTTCAATTTTTTGATACTGAACACCAAAGTCGAGGTTAACAAAACCACGCGGAATCAATTCCACATAACTTCCTCCAAAAATCCGGTCGAGCGCAGGGCTTACATAAATTTTAGGAGTCAGGTTGCGG